>DASQYT010000137.1:0-12795 GCA_035639075.1 Candidatus Elarobacter sp. | reverse complement strand
CGGGTTGCACGCGCTGCTCGTCGGTACACCATTGACCAGCTTTACGTCCATGGCACCAACGGAAGTAATGCAGGGCGCCTTAGTCGGATCGTATAGCGCGGGGTCGAAGTTAACCAGACGGCTGGTCCCGTTGGCACCGCTGGCATCCGTTGGCTGGCGGAAGAACGAGTGGCGGATACCGTAGGTGACGGTCAGGTTTCGCCGCACGCGCCAAGTATCTTGGCCGTAGTACTCGAACTGGTTGTCAAAGATGTTCGCAGTGACGTCGAGCGAGGCCTGCGCGAAGGAGCTGAGCTGACCAAGAAGGAAGTTGGCATAGTTCTGTTCGAAGGAGAATGGGCAGTTACCGTTAAAGGGCGGTGTCGGCGGCCCGGTGCAGACGGCCGTCGCGACTGGCCCTTGTGTTCCATCGGGTTGGGTGCAGGACATTATGCTTGGGGGATTGGGAGGAGGGGTGAGCACGCAAGTCGGCTGATTCGCACCATCAAAGGAGTACGCGCCATTGTTACTGCCAGAGAGCTGGTTCTCGTGCTTGTTATAGTGATAATAGATCGCGCCGAACTTTAGGGTGTGTGACCCCAGAACCTTCGTCACATTCCCGTAAGTTGTGTGATTGACGTTGTAATCGTCATAGGGGCCGAATGTGGAGACGTTTGTAGCAAGATTTAGGGGCCAAATGATGCTAGGTACGCGGCCAAGGAGGTTCTGAAAGGGCAGCGCGCTGCCGATCGCGCTTTGGACGTCCGGGGATTGCGAGAAGTTCTCAGCGCCAGTCACGCGGCTAAGAATGGCGCCATAGGAGTAGCGATAACCTCCGTCAATCACCAAGTTGGGACTAAGAGTGAGAGTCGCAGCAACGTTGTACTGATGCCCGGGAGACTGCGAGGCTGTCGTGGCGATTCCATTGACCGGCATGCTGGTAAAGAGACCTCCCGCTTCCACCGTCGGATTTGTGTCGTGCAGGAACTTGCCGTTGACGGTCAGCTTGGGGCTGAAGACGTGATCAATCTTGATCATGTCCTCGCGGAAATTGAAAATATTTCCCAGCGTAGGTATTTCCCTGAAGGGATTGCTCGCAGTAGCGGCATTGGGCGCCGGGAACTTGGAGAAGAGGTCTTTGACGTACGCCGCCGCGATAGGATCGAACGAGGTAGAGGGGATGCTGGTTCCGTAAGCTGCGCAGGGACCTGCAGTTCCGCCGCTGTTTGCCCACTGAGTGCAGATTACGTGGTTGAACTGTCCATTTGTCATCCCCGAATAGGGTATGGTGGCGGTCGGATTGGAGTAGGTGACAATGCGGCGCGCCTCTTCGGCAACAAAGAAAAAAGTCTTGTTCCTCTGCTCATAAATCTTCGGAATCCAAACCGGGCCGCCCACAGTGCCGCCAAAATCGTTGTAGCGAAGCAGTGGCCGCTTCACGCCTAGGCTGTTATTGATGAAGTTGTTGGCATTGAGATGGTCGTTCCGGAAGAATTCGTACACGCCCCCGTGAAGGTCGCTTGTGCCGGAACGCGTAATTACGTTGACTTGCCCGCCAGCGGAGCGGCCGGACTCGGCGTCGTATACGCCTCGGACGACACGAAACTCGCTGATCGCGTCAATGCTCGGGAATGAGAGCAGCGTGAGATTGGAGCCGCGGTCGACGTTGTCAGCGCCGTCCACCTGCCAATTGTTTTCTTCCCGCCGGTTCCCGTTAATCTGAAACGTCATCAGGTTGGTGCCAATCGGAGCGGTCGCCCCAGGGAAAATCTGGTCGGCGTTGCCGGAATCGGACGCTCCTGGCACCAAAAGCACCAGCTGCGCGTAGTTGCGGCTATTGAGGGAGAGCTCACGCAGTTGCAAGCCGGAAATCACTCCCGTGGCCGTGGCGCTCTGCGTGTCGACCTGCAAGGCGTTGGCCTCTACACTTACGGTTTCACTTACCGCACCAACTTCAAGTGTGAAATTTACGGCCAGCTTGTCACTGACGTTCAGTACAAGGCCGCTGTGTGTAACTCTCTTGAATCCGGCGATCTCAACCGTAACCGAGTAATGCCCAACAGGCAGAAGCGGCGCTGCGTATTGGCCATGTTCGTCAGTCGTAAGCGTGCGCACCATGATCTGCTGGTCCGTATTGGTTATAGTGACCTTGGCGTTGGGCACCACGCCGCCCTTCGAATCCGTCACCGTGCCCGAGATCGAGCCCGTAACTTCTTGCGCCGCCGCTCGTCCACACCATCCGACGCACAGCCCCACAACTAACAATAAAACAAATAACCTTCGCATCACCTACCCCCCTTGAACTAAAACTGATGAACTTAACTGACGATTTCAAGCTGTCGGGTCAAGCGATTTACAACCCTGCAGCGGTCCCCCCGGTAAATCGACTTCACAAACTCGATGGGCTGCCCATTATGAAGGTAGGCCGTGCGCGTGAAGCGAAACACCGGCGACTTCTCGCGAACGCGCAACAGCTTCGCTTCCGCTTCCGTCGCAACGGAAGCCTCCGCCACTTCATCGGCCATGTGTACCTGCAGTCCGTATTGCTCCGCCAATGCCCGGTACAGCGAGCCACTGGGCTCGAAGTTCTCCAGCAAATCCGGGCACAGCCGCACGGGCAGATGCGTCGCTTCAACACAGAGCGGCGCGGAATCCGCCATCCGCACGCGCCGCAGAAGAATCACTTCTTCGGCGGGACTCAAGTGCAGCGCCTCCACGACATCTTCCCCGGGATGAATTTGCCTGAACGCCAAAACTCTTGACCGCGGCTGCGTCCCGCGATCCTTCATTTCTTCACTGAACGAAAGCAGTTGCCGGAAATTCTTTTCCAGCTTCATCCGTGAAACAAATGTGCCTCTGCCACGCTGGCTAAACGCCAGCCCGCGGCTGCACAAGGACTTCAGCGCTTGCCGCGCCGTCATCCGGCTCACGCCCAGCCGCGCCGCTATTTCCTGCTCAGAAGGCATTAGCGCGCCCGGCTTCAGCTCGCCTGACCGGATCTGCTCGCTCAGGCCCTGCTGAATCTGGTAATACAGCGGCACCACGCTTTGCCTGTCGAGAACGACGGCTCCCACTCGCATCCCCCGTCCGGTTGTATAGACGACTGGACATATATAACTCACCGCCTCCGCTGTCAAGCAAATACGCCCAGCTTCCAATTGCCATTACAAGTCACGGCCTCTCCCGCGCTCGTCAAGGCTCGCACCCTGCAGCCCTGATACGAGTCGTATACCCTCTGAGATATACTGTGCCGGTTCATGGGAAACAAACTCTCCCCGCCGCAAGTTCTTGGGATTGCCGCCCTGGCAATCTTCACGTTGTTCATTACCTGGAGAGCGAAATCGCTGGAAAAGCGTCTGCACGAAAGGAACGAGGCTTCCGCGCTGGTGGGCAAGAAGGCAGCAGATTTTTCGTTGTCGGCTCTTGACGGCCAGGTGGTTACGCTGGCGGACTTTCGCAACAAGAAGAAAGTAGTGGTCAGTTTCTGGGCCAGTTGGTGCGGACCGTGCCGGTTGGAACTACCCGTTCTCGCGGACTTTTACAAGAAGCATCACAAAGATTCCTCGGACTTCGAAATCCTGGCCATCAGCATTGACGACGACCGCGCGGCTGCAGAAGCCTACGCCACCAATGCAAAACTTCCCTTCCCGGTGCTGCTCGATCCGGACAGCAAGGCCGCCGATGCATACTCCGTGGAAGCGATTCCAAGCATGTTTGTGATCGATTCGAATGGCACTGTCGTTGAAGGCGATACGGGAATGGATATGGCGATGGACGTGCGATTGGCGATGCGATTGGGGATTGACCTGAACCCGAAGAAGCCCGGAGCAGCGGATGACGACGCCGGCCATTGAGTTTAAGGAAGTGACAAAGGTGTACCGGCGCAGGCTCGCCGGACAAGAGGTTCCCGCGCTGACACACGTGTCGTTCGAAGTCGGCGCGGGAGAAGTGTGCGCCTTCCTTGGACCAAATGGCGCGGGAAAAACCACTAGCATCAATATCCTCATGGGATTTCTTTACGCGGACTACGGCAAGATCCGCGTGCTCGGATATGATCCCGGTGACGTGCGCGCCAAGCAAAAGACCGGATTTGTGCCGGAAAACTTCGCGTTTTACAAACACCTGAATGCCGAGAAGTTGCTCAGGTTTCATTTGGCCTTGGCGGGCGGCGACATGACCAAGTCGATCGGCTTGATTCGTGACCTGCTTTTCAAAGTGCAGTTGCAGGGCTATGAAAAACTCAAGATTGGGAAGTATTCGCGTGGAATGGTGCAGCGGCTGGGGATCGCGCAGGCGCTTCTAAGCGATCCGCAACTGCTGGTGCTGGACGAGCCGACTTCGGGCCTCGACCCCGCGGGCCGCAAGGAAGTGAAAGACTTGATTCACACTATGAAGGGAGAGGGAAAGACGATTTTCCTGAGTTCCCACATTTTGTCAGAAGTGGAACAGATCTGTGATCGGGCCATCATCATTGACAAAGGCCGCCTCGTCCGCATGGGTTCGCTCCATGAGCTCCTGGGGACGGGAGATCACGTCGAAATTCTGGCGAATGGACTATCCCCGGAAGTCGAAGCGGCGCTGGTCGAATGGGGCGCTACCATCGAACGTGGACCGAACAGTGTGCGTATCACCGTGCCCGTCACGCGAAAGAGAGAGCTGGTCGAGAACTTGTGGGCCTCCGGCTTTGACGTATTAAGTATGAATCCGGTGCGTTCTTCTCTGGAAGAGTTGTATTTGAAGTTGATAGGAACCGGAGTCCCTGTATGAAGATTTGGAAGATCGCCCAAAACACACTCGGAACCTTTCTTCGGGACCGCCTATTGATCGTCTTCGGCGTACTGTTTATTTGCACGGTGCTCCTGATGATGACGCCCCTGTTGGCCGCAAAGGCTATGGCGAAAGTGGGTAGCGCTGCACAGGCGCAGGGCATGATCCTGGGAATGGTTTCCTCAATCATGTTTTTCGTGAGTGGCACAGGTAGTCTGCTGGCGGCATGGTGCGCGGCGAGTTCTGTGGCCAACGAGACGAAGAGCGGCACCATTCTTGCCGTGATGGCCCGGCCGGTGAAGCGATGGGAGTTTTTGCTGGGAAAGTACGCAGGCGTAATGTTGCTTATGTCGGTGTACGTGGTGATGATGTTTGCACTGAGCTGGCTGCTCGCTTGGATCGGCGGTGAGCGGATTCAGTCGACGCCGTGGGTATTACTGGCCTATCCGATGGTTCGGTATGCGGTGTACAGCGCAGTGTCCATGGCACTGGTAACGGTGCTGCATCCAGTGGTAACGATGGGAATAATTCTCATTATGGCCGTCGTGGCGTTGATCGTAGAGCCGACGGGCCGAGCTGTGACCAGCCATTGGAACGATCTACGTCTTCCCCTGTGGATTGTATTGCCTTCGACTTCTTTATTGTCCGAAGACCGGTTTCTGGCAATAACGCACGCAAGTCTAAAGCAAGTAGGGGCTCTGGAACATCTGACGGTACTCAGCTACGGGCTGGATTATGCGCTTGTCTTCGTGCTCATTGCCATGTGGTCGTTCCATTACCGAAGCCTGACCAGCGATTGAAGCTCTACCCCGCGCCTTTAGCTCAACTTTTCCTTGACTTTCTCTAACGTTCTGGTATACTACTCGACAGGTAACACTTTGTAGCTTTCTAGCTGCAATCGATCCCGTCAAGGCGGTAAGGCTCTTCATCCCCTGCTCCCTCCAAATCATTTAGAATCAACACGTACAAAACTGTATCAAAACGAACGACTTTAACGGCCTTTAGAATCAACACTTCATGAAAAACATAGGGGTGGGGGAGGTCAAGCAAGAACCCAGCGAGGATTCCCCCGACTTGAACTGCCTTGTTTCAGGACGCGGATCGGACAGTGTCAATTACCGGCGGACTCGCCAAAATCAGGAGGTGCAAAGGCTCGGCCACTATGAAAAGGCGCGGGTTTTGGGAGGAGACGGCAAATCCACGCAGGGCAAACTCGCACTTGAGATCAAACGTCCTCGGCTCTCCGGACTGCGGCGCAAACTTCCACTTGCCCACACTGTCTGCGGCTGCCTGTCGTAGAAGCGGATGCCCTTTCAGGATTTCCACATGCTCGACAGTTCCACTTGCCGCAACCGCAACTTGAAGGTCAACAATTCCCGAAATGCGGGTCTGCCTGGCAAGTGGAGGATAGCCGATCGGTTCGAGATGCACGGCGCCAAGCTCCGGATGTCCGGCGAATAATGCCGCTGCATCGATCTCATTTCGCGCGAGCTTCTTGTGCGCTTTTTCGAATTCGTCTCCCGGCTGCCAGTCGATCGCCTGCGACTGCGTCGCGGCGGAAAGGCCCAATTCATATCCGAAACTGGCCATCTCTCCGAGGCCTTTGAAATTCCAGTCAGCGCGATACTCGTCGCTTGGCTGATGGTAATGATTTTTCACATAGTCCCGCGCTTGCGCCTCGCCCCACGCCAGGTCATGTCCTTTGAACTTAAGCCCCTGACTAATCGAAAAGGAAGGAATTCTCACGCGGGCTAAGCTGAAGTGATCCGAGCGGTAGTAATGACCGGCTTCCGGATTCGCGTCGGGCCGAATGGCAAATCCAAACTCCTTGGCGGCTGCCTCCACTGCGGGATAAAAGGTGGTCCTCTCCGCTCCGGTAACTTCCACTTCTTCCGGCAAGCCCACAGGGGCCAGTGCGTCAAAATTCAGGTCCAGGATTGGATCTGCAGGTAAGAATTGCAGCTTCCTTCCCAAAAACTCGGACCCCAAAAGACCCTGCTCCTCGGCTGTCACGGCGGCGAACAGGATCGACCGAGGCGGCGCTCTCTTGGCTTTCGCCCAGGTCCGCGCCAGTTCAAGCAAAATTCCGCATCCCGTGGCGTTGTCCACTGCCCCGTTATAAATATTGTCGCCGCTTTTGCTCGAGTCGATCCCGAGATGATCGTAATGCGCGGTGTAGAGGACAGCCTCGTTATTCCTGTTCGGGTCAGACCCTTCCAGCAGGGCCACCACGTTGTGCGAAACAAATGGCCGCATCCGGCTCGCCAGATGTGCCTTCAACCGGACCGGCAACTCGATGGGTTTGAACTCACGGGTCTGGGCCTGCTCGAAGAGCTTGTCCAGATCGTGACCAGCCATTCCCACGAGCTTCTTTGACACCTCAAGTTGAATCCAGGACGCGGCCTGCAGCTTTGGTGATCCATCTCGCTCCAGATACGAGCGCTCGGCGCCCCACGAATTTCGCACCACCTCCCATCCGTAACTCGCGAGGTCGTTGCGATGAATGATTAGCGTTGCCACCGCCCCGCGGCGGGCCGTCTCCTCGAATTTATAGGTCCATCGGCCGTAGTACGTTAGGGCCTTCCCCTTGAAGAATTTCGGATCATCCGAGATAGGCTCGTTCACAAAAAGGAGCGCCACTTTCCCTTTCAGATCGTAGCCCTTGTAATCGTCCCATTGGTATTCCGGCGCAGTTATTCCATAACCGACGAAAACCACAGGCGCATCCACATCCGCAGATTCCGTCTGGCTCTCGTTGCTGGTTACAAAATCGTCCAGATTCTTCAGCGCGATAGGCTGGCCGCTCGTGGGCACGAGAGTGAATTCGGTGGCCCCCAGCGTTTTCATGCTTACCATTGGCACGCTCTGAAAGTAGGTTCCCGCATCCGAGGCTGGTTTTAATCCGTAACTCTTGAATTGCGCGCCAATGTAATCCGCGGCCGCGTCACCTCCCTTTTGTCCCGTGCCGCGCCCCTCGAGCGCGTCGCTCGAAAGATATTTCACGTGCGCGCGAATCTTTTCCGCATCGATCCCTGGGGCGGGCTTTTTCCGCGCGCTGGTAGTCGTAATTCCGCAGAGGGTGGCAAACGCGAGCAGTGTGAATAAACAGATGGCGGTACGTTTTCTCACAGGAATTCCCCGGAAAGGAAAAACACTATTTTTTGACGCGATCCTTCAGCAGATTCTTCAGCTCACTCATGAATTCCTGCACGTCCTTGAAGTCCATGTACACCGATGCGAACCGCACGTACGCGACTTTATCCAGCTTCTTCAGACGGTGCATGATCATTTCGCCGATTTCCGTGGTGGTCAGCTCGCGCTCCGTGGACTCCTGAACAACACTCTCGATTTCGTCCACAATTGCTTCGAGTTTCGGCGTTGCCACGGGCCGTTTCTCGCATGCTTTCAAAAGTCCCTGTAAAATTTTCTGACGCTCAAAGCGCTCACGGCGGCCGTCCTTCTTGATGACCATATAAGGGATTTCGTCAATGCGTTCATACGTCGTGAACCGGCGGCCACACTTCAAGCACTCGCGCCGCCGGCGAATCGTATCGCCGATGCGCCCTTCCCGAGAATCAATCACTTTGTCGTCGATCTGCGCGCAAAAAGGACACTTCACCGGGCTGATTCTCCTTGCTGGGCAGGACTTTCGCCCGCGGCCTCTTTTTCGTGCTCCGCTAATTCCCGCAATTTTCCTAGGGAAAGCCCTTCATTAATCAGCAGCGGCACGCCCGCCAGACTACACGCTGCAAAGGTAATCAGCCACATAACAATCGATGCAGCAGCGGCGGCCTCTTTTTCTACTCCAAACACTGCTGTGTAAGCAAGGAACGACGCGACCTGCGAGCCGCCGCCGACTCCCGGCAACTGCACCGCCGAACCTACCAAAGTGAATGCCATCACTAGCATGGCGTCGCCGAGGTTGAGGCTGGCGAGCGTGCCGCCAAAACTGTGAGAAACCCAGAGATAAACGAGCAAAACGAGGAACCAATGAACCGCGGAATAAGACACGGAGAGCGCGAGATCGCTGACAGTTCGAATGGCCTGAACTCCGCGCACGAATCCTAGAAGAATTCCCGCGATCCTGGTGGGCCAGCCGTCCGCAATTCGCCAGCCTTGCAAGCGGCGCTCAAGCAAGGCGGATCCGTGGAGCCGCAGGTAAATCAAGAATGCAATCGCGCCAACGACCCCGGCGGATAATACCGAGCCGGTAGTCCTTGCCGCAGTTTCCAGCTTGCCCGCAGTTTCGCCAACATGACCGTGTGCTTGGAACAAGAGGAGTCCGACCGCGGCGATGACTGCCGCGCTTGCCAAATCGAACAGGCGTTCGAGCGTATAAATTCCAAAGAGATCGGCAATGGGCAGCTTTTCTTTGCGCGCCAGCAACAGCGGCCGTACCGGTTCACCGGCGCGGCCAAGAAGAAAGACAGCCGCAAAGCCCGCGAGCGTCATCGCGTAAATCGTCCAGAAACGCGAGGGGCCCAAATTTCGCTGGAAGACTTTCCAGCGCAACGAACGCAGCGCGTAACAGGCGTAGATGGCGACGATGGAAAGAATCAGCAGGAAGGGATCGGCATTGCGGATGGCGTGGAGCAACTTTGCCCCGCTAAAATCCGCAAGATTGATCATTCCGCTCGAACGGCAGACGACAAACCCCAGCAACAACAGTCCAACCAGGACGACAAGAAGCTTCCTCGACGATTTTTGCATGCGCTGGCCAGCCTAACGGGCGCAAGCACTTGCGTCAAGTTGCCTGGCCGCACGGCGTTTCAGTTTGCGCCTAATTTTTTGGCGGTGCGGAGGGCGGCTTCTTCGCCGGTGCGAAGGGCGCCTTCGCTGGAAAGGCCGTCGAGGTAATCGCCGCAGAGGTCGAAAGGAGAATTCCAGGCGGCGAGCTGTTTGCGCAGAGCGGTCATTTCGCGCAAACGGCCAGGTGGGAATTGCACGATTCCGATGTTCCAGTGGACGAGGTGAACAAAGAGAACCTTGCCGCGGCATTCCGGGAAATTTTGTTCGACCACATCGCTGGCTTGCCGTTTGAGGGATTCGTCGCCGGCATCCAGACGCCGTCGTTGAGGCGTGTCCCAAAGAAAAACTCCAGCCATGCCGGCGCCATCCGGGCAGCGATTGGGAGCGCGCAAGTGCTCCATTTCGATTTCGGCGCCGGGGACGACATCTTCTGTGAAGGCATACCCAGCGTAAGGAGTGTTCGGCGGCTTAGAGAGCGCCACCGCCGCGTTCACAATGCGGGAATATTGCGTACGAGAGAGGACAGCGCGAATGTTTTGCGGGAAACCCGGGCAAATAGCGGGAACTTGCTGGCCAGGAATAGCGAAGATGACGGCGCGCGCGCGAAACGTCTGCTGCTTCCCTTTTACTTCGGCTTCGATTTGAACTCCTGAATCTCTTTGCTCAACGTGCAACGCGCGGGTTTCGGTTAGAACGTTTACTTCGGAAGCGGCAGCTTCCGGAATACGGTCTACTCCATCGGTGAGATTCCATTGGCCGCGCACCAGCAGGTTCCAGAGCACCTGCATGAGGATTACGCGCGACGAGGTATCGACAGCTCCGCCGACGGGACCGTTCAGACCAGGGAGAAAGACGCGTTCGAATACTTCTTCGCCGCCGATTCTCCGGAAATATGTTCGCGCATCTTCGCCATCGAGTGAGCCGCTGCGAGTGCTGCAGCCATGTACGAGCGCGCGATGATGACGCAGCAAGTCGAATCCAAAACGGACGCTGGCCAAACGAGCGCGCAACGAGATTCTGCGGTCGAAGAGTAAATCTTCGAAGCGTCCGCCACGGTAGCCGCGGCACCCGGCGGCGTCTTGAATACCGACGCTGAATTTGCGCTTGCACACGAGCCGCAAAAGGCCCAAGCGCTTCACGAGGGCGCGCATTGAACCGAAGCCATTGCCGAAGAGCGTAACCCCGCGATCGATCACGAAGCCGTTGATGCGGTCAGTGGTCATGCGGCCGCCGACGCGGGACTCAGCTTCAAGGACCAGTGGTTCGAGCCCTCGATCCTTCAAACGCACCGCGGCGCCGAGTCCCGCGAGGCCCCCGCCGATGACAAGAACGTCCGCGTCTCTGCTCTGGCCGCTCATCAAACCGTCCTTAGCGCCGTGTCCCGGCAAAGAGATCGACAGCCTGCGAGCTGCGTGCGTACTTCACATCGTTGAAACGTTCGCGCAGGAACTTGTCCCAATCCTGGCGCTTGGTGACATGGTGAATGACCGGGCCGAAGATGACGTAGTTATGCGCGTCCCAACCGTGCTCGAAGAGCAAGACCGTTCCGCCCGGTTTCAAGATGCGGATGGCTTCACTGAAGAGTTTTTCGCGCGGTCCACCCGTGGGGATTTCGTGTGTGCCGAAGCCGAAACAAACGGCGTCGCACGAAGCATCCACTAAGGGCACGCTGAAGTGGTTTGCTTTGGAAGGAATAATGCGCGGATTGCCGGTTGGAGGAAATTCCAGATCGCGGACGTCCTGCACGGCTTCTTCGGGAGACTCGCCTTCCACACTCCAGCAGTCCACGGTTTGAATGGTGGCTTCAGGCAGAACGTCCGAAAGAAGAAAAGCGTGACGGTACGTTCCGATGTGCAAGTCGGCGACGGTTACCGGGCCTTGCACTCCGCCGAGTTCCACGAGCCGGCGGATGTAGAGCACGCCTGGATGGCCGTACATGCGATACAGCCCGAACAGCGAATAGGCGAGAAGGAGCAGGCCGATTTCAGCGAGCGCTATAGCTGCCCAAAACGCCAGATCGTAATGAAGAAAAACTCCAATGACTCCAAGGGGGATACCAACGGCGAGAAACTTTTTCGTGATTCGCCAGTAGTCGCGGCGGCTAACGTAAACGGCGCGTCCCCAGTACCACCATGCGGAAGGCCGCTCTGCCGCTATGGTTGCCGGGTACCAGTGTGTGAGCGGCTCTTGTGTTTTTGTCATTGCTCCTCCTCGGGTTGGAAACTCGATACGCGAAATTCGAAACTGGAAATTCGAAGATGTTGCCAAGATGGGGCGCACCATGCTGCGCCCCTACCAGCCGGCATCCTGCAACATTTGTAGCACCTTCGTTTGGAAGGGCTGGACAAAGGGCCGGACGAGGGCCGAGTTGGTTAACTCGATGGCTTGCGTCAGAAGATCCAAAACACCGTCCACAAGCTTGTGCGTCCTCTGCTGGCTTTTCGTTTCGTCATAAATCAAGAAGAGAATCACACCGAGATGCAAGAGCCACAGGGCGGTGGGAAGAAGTTTCTGCATTTCGTCACTGATACTCGTTCCAGCGATCGCTTGGCGGAAAATGATCATGCTTTGCGCGCGCTGAACTCGAGTACCTTTTCCGAAGACAGAGAGCGGGTGCTGCGGGTCACCAGAGTAGCGAAAAAGCGCTCCCAGGAAGCGGCGGTCGTCCTTTAGAATTTCCAGCTTGGAATGGAACACAACGCCGAGACGTTCGCGAAGACCGGACTTCCCTTTCCACTCTTCACGCACCTTTTCGGCGTGGGTGCGCTGCACCTGATCGTAATAGGCGGAAACGATCGCTTCCTTGCTAGGGAAATAGTAGTAAGCAGCACCGAGGGCAACGTCGGCAGAGCTGGCGATATCGCGCATGGTGGCGGTTTCGAGCCCGGATTTGCGAAACAATTCAAGTGCAGTTGACAGGATTAGCTCTTTGGTCTTTTCACCAGCGGGCTTGGTGGCTGGATTCATGGCGTCACAACTGACTTGAACATGTTCAAATCATACGCCATAACGAACATTTGTGTCAAGGGAAAAGTGAACACGTTCAAGATATGGTTGCAAGATGCTTTTTCTCAATATGTTACGTTACGGAAATACGCGTTTTGGTGGATCGAGGGGCCAGCGTTCGCGCACATCGCCGGACACGATGCCTTATTGACGGTCGGTCTGGAACGGGTACATATCAGAATCTCGGCCCACCATCGTCGCTATTTGATTGATTTTCTTGTGTCTTAGGAACGTGCTGAGTAAGATGCGGGGCAGAATGGTCGGTAGCCGAAGACAAGGTAGCGCGGGGAACAT
>DASQYT010000136.1:0-2904 GCA_035639075.1 Candidatus Elarobacter sp. | reverse complement strand
TTCTCCATCTTGCCTTCGGCCATGCGCCGTGCCTGTTTGCGTGTGATCGTGGCGATCTCGCGCTCCAGGTTGCGCACACCGGCTTCTCGCGTGAAGCTGTGAATGATTTCCTGCAAGCCTTCGTTCGTGAACTCGATCTGTTCGCCCACTGCCAGACCATGCTCTTTGGCCTGCTTGGGGATCAGGTACTTATGCGCGATGTGCAGCTTCTCTTCGCCTGTGTACCCGGGCAATTCGATGATCTCCATGCGGTCCCGCAACGGCTCCGGGATGGGATCCATCCAGTTCGCCGTGGCGATGAACAGCACCTTCGAGAGATCGAAAGGCACATCCAAATAATGATCGCGGAACGAGCTGTTCTGCTCCGGGTCGAGAACTTCCATCAGTGCCGATGACGGATCGCCGCGAAAATCGCGCCCGAGCTTGTCAACCTCGTCCAGCATCATTACCGGGTCGTTTGTTTCCCCGCGCTTCAATCCTTGAATAATCTGTCCCGGCAACGCGCCGATGTACGTGCGCCGGTGGCCGCGGATTTCCGCCTCGTCGTGCATACCGCCAAGAGCGATGCGCACGAATTTGCGCCCCAGAGAACGCGCGATGGACTTGCCAAGCGATGTCTTGCCCACGCCCGGAGGGCCCACGAAGCAAAGAATTGGTCCCTTCATTCCCGGCTGAAGCTTCTTCACCGCCAGGTAATCGAGGATGCGCTCCTTCACCTTCTGCAGATCGTAGTGGTCTTCATCGAGAATCTCGTGCGCCTTCCCGATGTCGATTTCCGAGCTGCCCGAGGACTTGCTCCACGGCAGCGAAGTCATCCATTCCAGATATGTCCGCGAAACCATGTACTCCGCGGAAGCAGGAGTCATTTTCGACAGCCGCTTCAGCTCGCGTTCGCACTCTTTCTTGGCTTCCGCGGTCATGCCGGCTTCTTCCACTTTTTTCCGGAGTTCGTCGATCTCCTGCATCGTATCGTCAGATTCGCCAAGTTCCTTTTGAATTGCCTTCATCTGCTCACGCAGCAAGTACTCGCGCTGGTTTTGGCTCACCTGTTCCTGCACTTGCTCGTGGATTTTCGAGCGCAGCTCCAGAACCTCGAGTTCCTTCGAGAGTTCGCGGATCAGCGTTTCCAGCCTCTTGCGCACGCTGGCGGTTTCTATTAATTCCTGGCGCAACAGCGTTGAAAGTGACGGCAAGGTCCCGGCGATGAAATCCGTCAGACGGCCCGGATGATCGATATTCATTGCCGCGGTTTGCAGATCGTCGGAAAGCTGCGGCGAGTGGCTTACCACGTCGCGGAACAGCTCTTGCACGTTCCGCTGCAAAGCTTCCAGTTCCGTATCGGATTCGCCGATGATGTCCGGCTCCGGCTGCACGCGGGCTTGCAGAAATGGACGCAAGCCGATCAGCTCCAGCACTTGAATGCGCTGCAAGCCTTCCAAAAAGATCACCACGTTGCCGTTCGGCATTTTTACGGTCTTGTGTACCTTAGCCAGCGTTCCGACTTTGTGCAGGTCGGCGGCGGCAGGATCCTCGATTCGCGGGTCCAGCTGCGCCACCACTCCCAAAAGCTTTTCGTCGCCATGCAGGCTATTTACCAGCGCCAAAGAACTCTCCCGTCCCACGGTCAAAGGCAGGACAGCGCCCGGAAACAGGACGGTGTCACGAACCGGCAGGATGGGAAGAACGTTTGGCACGTTATATTTTTTCTCAGCCATGATTTCCCCTAGTTACCGACGGGGCTCGGGTAGAGCCTCTCGATACGATTTTAGATGCGGGCGTGCCGGAAAGGGTGCGCGAAAGTATAAAAGTTGCTAGCATAAAATCTTAGTATTCAACACTCATATTTTAACAATAGTTGCACCCTCGTTGCAAGCAGCATATAAACTAATTATATTCAATAGCTTACGGTAAGAATGCTCAGAGAAGCTTAGCCAGTCTGTTTTCCCCCTTCGTCACCCTGACGGCTAGTTACTTGACGCCTTTCGTTCCTTCGCACCAAATCTGCTCAAAACATACTTCTCCGCCTCTTCGCGAGTCGCAATCTGGCCCTCCAGTTGGGCATCCTCCAGGGCCCGAAGAATCCGAGAAAACAGAGGGCTAGGCTGAAACCCCATAGTCTGGAGGTCGTCTCCCGTTAAGAGACGTTCCGGGCGCACCTGCTCCGGAGGGGTCACTTCCAGGAACCGACGGACGAATTCATAGGAATCGAGGTGGCGGTGGCTGGAAAGACAGTCGAGCCGATGCAGCGTCAGATGTTCCTCAAAGCGCGGAAGCCGCACAAATTTCTTGAGCGTTGAGGCGCGCATTTCCTCGACTGCTCCGAACTTCATATGATTGCCCACCAGGGCGACGATCTGCTCGGTGTCTTCGTTGGAGAAATGCAATCGCCGGCAGATCGTTTCGGCCATGCGCACCCCCACTTCCACGTGATGGTTGAAGCGAATACGGTCCCCCGTCTCTGCCGCAGATTGGAACGTCGGGGGCTTGCCGACGTCGTGGAGAAGAACACCCCACGCCAGCGTCGGGGACGCCTCCTTGGTCAAACCTTCGAGCATCATGCGCGTGTGAATCCACACGTCGCCTTCGGGGTGGTATTGCGGCGGCTGCTTGACGCCTTTCATCGCTCCGATTTCCGGAAGGACTTGCTGCAGGAGCCAGGTTTCATCCAGCAGTTCGAACGCTTGCCGGGCTGCGCCCTCGGTGAGCATTTTCGTAAGTTCGTCGCGGAGGCGCTCGGGAGAAACCTGGTGGATTTCGGCCACATGCCGGCGTATCGAACGAAACGTTTCGGCTTCGATTTCGAAGCCAAAGCGCGCGGCGAAGCGCACTGCGCGCATCATGCGGAGTTTATCTTCTGTGAAGCGCCGGTCCGGCTCGCCGATAGCTCGAATCACGTGCGCCTTG
>DASQYT010000135.1:0-3663 GCA_035639075.1 Candidatus Elarobacter sp. | reverse complement strand
TTTCTTGCTTTCCTCAGCGAGTTCAAGAGATTCCCTGATTCAACGTATCCGTGAAAACTTTCGCGATGCCCTGACTCCAGGCAAATGGAAGATGAGTTCAGCGAATGGAGCACCGCTGCATCTTTTGCGGCTTGGCGACCCGGCATATTCGAGCCACGCACGGGACGTATCTTTTCTAACGCATGCGGCAATCATCATGGCACTTGCGCTAGTCGCCGCTCATCCGTTTAGGCCAGAGAATCCCCCGGAAAATGGCGCTATGAAAGTCCTGAGAGGCCTTACGGTTCCGTCGCGCTTGTTTGTACCGAGCACGGGCCGCGCTCCTGATCCGGGAAGCGGCAGCGGAGGGGGCCGCGTGCCAATTCCAACGACGGCTGGAGATTTCGCGCCGCTTGCCTCCATTCAGATCGTCCGGCCATCGCTCCCACCGAAACAGGAAGAACACATGGCAGTGCCGCCGACGATATTCGATCCAGCGGCAGCGCCAGTCCTGACTCCGATTAGCAAAATCGGCCTGCCGTGGATGAAAAAAGACGATACAAACTCGCCAGGACCGGGCGATTCCAACACGATTGGCAGCAGCGACGGCAATACCATGGGTGATGGTCGGCGCGATGGGCCGGGCGGGCTGGGTGAGTCGGAGTCGAAATACCGGAACGGCGTTACGTTACCGAAATGTGCGCATTGCCCCGACCCGCAATACACGGACGAAGCGCGCGAAGCCAAACTACAAGGAAGGGTGATCCTGCGCGTTTTGGTCGGCGCGGACGGACGCGCTTCGCAAATCCGAATCGTGCAGGGAATAGGGCTGGGACTGGATGAGCGCGCGGCGCAGGCCATTCGCGGCTGGAAATTTGTTCCGGCGCATGATGACGCGCGCCGAGCCGTGCCGGCGTGGGTCACGGTCGAAGCGCTCTTCCGCCTCTTCTAGACAGTTCTTCTACGACGGAGTAGCATTTTTTAGCGTGCCGTACGACTTCGCCGAAAACGAATACGAACTTGACCCGCAAGCTTCCTCCGCCCGCGGTGGCGGCCCGCCTCGCAAATTGACAGGGGCTGGAGTCTTGGATTCGCCGTTTCCGCCCAAAAGGCCGCCTGGACGCATTCCCACAGTGCCTTCTTCCATGATGTTCCGAATCTTGGCGGGAGCACTGCTTGCCGGCCTTGCCACGGCACTTTTCTTCTTGCTCTTTGCAATTCGCTGAACAGTTCATGAGCGCCGCGAAAACCCAATCATCAATTTTCCAGCGAGGAGGCCAGTATGCTTGAAACGAGGCGCGTGTTTGTCCTGGCGATGGCGGGAGCGGCCGGCTTTTTAGCAGCGGAGGAGGGCCGGTTGTTCGGTCAATATCCGCCGACTCCACCTCCACCGCCGCAGCCGGCGGAGACACCAAACCCGGCGGAGATGCACTCGGACCCCCGAGCCACTGCCGCCGCGAGACGCGCTCGCATGCAGCAAAACGAGAAGGAATTCCGCGAAGGGGTCGAGCGGCTGTACCAATTGACAAGCGAGTTGCGCGAAGAAGTCCAGAAAACCACGACGACCGAAGTGCTCTCCGTCCACATGGTCAAGAAAACCGAGGGAATAGAAAAGCTCGCCAAGCTCCTTAAGAACAAGGCCAAGGGTGGGTAGACGAGGCCAGATCCTCCGGAGAGAACTCTGTGAATTCACGGTTTAGGGTACCGGCGCGGGAAGTTCTGCCTTTTGGTTTTGCAATTCTGTTACGATTTTGACATGAGAAAAACGGCTTTTTTCAGTATGAGTGCGGCGCTGTGCGCACTTGTTTTTGTGAGCGATGCGCAGGCGCAAAGCGATACTGGCGCGGTCGAATTCGTCGCGCGCATCACGCCGACAGCGGCGCGGCCGGAACCCGTGCGCCAATTCACGTTTTACATCCTCACCAAGAGCTACGCGGACATCGTGAAGGAAGTGGAAGAGAAGGACCCGGCACCGCAGCGAGATCAGTTCATTGACGGGCTTAAGGTTTCTCCGGCGCTGCGGACATGGCTGAAGGCTCATGACACGCTGGACCTCACGCAACTGGACCTCGACAAACTACTTGCACCGGACGATATCCTCAACACTCCGGAATTCCTGCTGGCGTATCAGCGGACGAACAGCGGCGGCGTGACAATGGGTTTCCCCCAACCAAAATTCTCTGAGGTCGACCAGACAGAGCATCCCGAGAAATACAAAAAATTAAGAGAAGACTACTTTACGGCCCTCAGGAAATTCATTAGGAAGCGGCCTGAGACCATTTCGGGCGTCGAGATGGAACTAGACGCCGTCAATCCGCAAAAAAAGTGGCAGGCGCTCCAGAACGACCGCCGCAAGCGTATTCAACGTGTCGCACCGGATTTGGCGCAAATCAAATTTCTTGCAGCCAAGGTGGAAACGGATCTCGAAGGGCGCGCCGCAGTCTCAGGGCTTGCGCCGGGAGACTATTGGGTCAGCACGCTCAACCTAGATGCAGACGCCGGAGATATGCGGGTGCGCTGGGACGTACCCGTAAGAATTGAACGCGGCAAGACCGTCCGCATCGAACTGTCAAACCTAAACTCCATCGACGCGCACGGCTCTACTCCCTAGCGCCATTCGAGCGCCACGATGGGGACGCCCCTCCACTGGATTGCGTTCAACCTCTTCATCGCCATTGCGATCGCGCTGGACCTGCGTGTATTCCACCGGCGACCCCACAAGATCGAGATTCGCGAGGCGGCGCTTGCGAGTTTTGGCTGGATCGCGGTCTCCGTCCTCTTTGGATTCGGAGTGCTCTATTTTTATGGCGAGCAACTGGCACTGGAATTTTTCACAGGCTATCTGATCGAAAAGGCTCTCAGCGTCGACAACCTGTTCCTTTTCCTGGTGATTTTCCGCGCGTTTGCCGTGGAGGAACGGCTGCAGCACCGCCTTCTGGAATGGGGCGTTGTGGGGGCATTGCTCATGCGAGGAGTGATGATCGCGCTGGGCACCGAGCTAATTCAACATTTTTCCTGGGTGTTGTATGTGCTGGGAGCGTTCCTCGTCTACGCCGGTGCGCGCATGCTCTTCTTTCACAAGGGAGATATTCATCCGGAGCAAAGCAGGATCGTGCGCTTCGCGAGCCGGCATCTCCGAACAAGCCACGGGTATCATGGTGATCGTTTCTTCGTTCGCAATGCGGGCCGGTTGTTTGCGACTCCATTGTTTCTGGTTTTGCTTGTGGTGGAGATTACGGACGTCACGCTGGCGGTGGACTCCATTCCCGCGGTGTTCGGCATTACGCGCAATCCGTTTATTGTCTACACGTCGAACGTATTCGCGATTCTGGGGCTGCGGGCGCTGTACTTTCTGTTGGCGGGAGTCATCGACCGTTTGCGCTTCTTGGATGAGGGATTGGCGGTCGTCCTGGTTTTTATCGGGGGAAAAATGATCGGCGAACAGTGGGTGCACATTCCCGAGACGGTATCTCTTGGCGTTGTGGGGGGAGTACTGCTGATTGCTCTGCTGGCTTCGGTCCTGATCCCAGGAAAGAAGAAAACGTAGGGTCATTCCTCTTCAAACATCAGATCATCGACGTAACACCACATCCAGTTTTCGCCCGGCTCCTGTGACCGGACAATGGGATGCTTCGTGGCATGAAAATGTTTTGTGGCGTGTTTGTTCTTGGAAGAGTCACAACA
>DASQYT010000134.1:0-3841 GCA_035639075.1 Candidatus Elarobacter sp. | reverse complement strand
CTCCTCCTCACTCCCCCGCCCCGGGTGCTTCCCCACAAGCACTCGGGGCCTTCCTTTACTCCGTTTCCCAAGTTGACACTGTCGAGCCGCAACCCTGCCGTCTAATACTGCCTTTGTTCATCCCAGGCTCTCACTTCATCTTCCACCGAGAAGCTGACTGACGGCGACATCGCAAAACGCGTGTCCAACTGATAGGCCTGCGCCTCAAGAGGTATGGCAATCCAGGAGCGAGATTTCACGAATCCTCGAACATAGTGTTCCGTGTAGCGATCAAGTCCGAGGAAGGCCATTTGCGCCACGTGGACAAGTCCGTGGAAAAGCGTTCGCAGAGTAATCTCATCGTGAAAAACGATCACGTCCAGGTAAGTAACGGAAGCCAGGTGCACGAAGTCAGGAGAGTTACCGGAGCTGAGAGCTATGGCTTCGGCATAAAAAGGCGGCGGCGGGATGCGGGCGCCTTTGAGAATGATCGCCCTGACGCTGTCAAGCAAAGTCCCGGAGAAAAAAGGCTCTACGCTTGTTCTCCATCCCGAAGCTAGAGGCTCGCTCGCGCGAAAATAAAGTTCTCTCTCCCGGTGCAGATATGCCGCCACTCCGGAAATCATCTCAGCGACGCGCACCTCTGAGAGTTCAACAGGATCCATCGCAATTCGGCTTTCCCCACAGTTGAGCCGGACTGTACTCCTCGAAGCTGTAATGGTCAATAAAATCAGCGTCGGTGCAGACGCGATTCAGCGGGATGGAAAACTCAAAGGCCAAGCGTCCCGATCGTGTCGATCAGATCGAGTCTCAGGTCTCTGTAGTCGAACGAAATTATGGAAGCCTATTTTTCCTTGAGCTTCAGCTTTCCTTCGGCCTTGTTTTCCTCGAGGAACGTGCGAAGTTGCGGCACTGCCTCCAGCAGCCGGATCCATTGTTCGTAGTACAGCGTGACGGGAAATCGTCCGAGCCCGTACACACTCACGCCCCCTTTTTCGCCGACGCGGAACTCCAGCGAACCGCTGCGGCGCCCGCTTCCCTGCTTTTCCATTTCCGCGAGTTTTGCTTTGAGTTCTTCGTATGTTGGCTCAGACATGGCGTCTCCTGTCGTGGATCGAGTCGGAACAGAATTATACAATGCGTTTCGCTTTGCTGGCCTGCGGACTATACTCTTCACCAGGGCCCGACCTCGATGCCGAATGCAACGGTCCCTGAACCGTGCGGGCATCCTATCCGGATGGAATACCATCCAATTCCTTGAGTGTGGTTAGGTCCAGGGATTTCCAACGTTTCCCAGGTCGAGGGAGACACGACTCATGGTGCACTACCCGGCAAAATGGAAGGGCATCGTTGCAATTGCGCACGTCGCTAGCGTTGTGGCCCTCGCCGCGTGCCTCAGTGCGAGCACCTACGCGCAAGAGCAGCAACAGCAAAGCCAGCAGCAGAGCGATCAACCGCAGCAATCACAAGATGCGCCACCGGCTCCGCCTAAGCCAACCTACGCCTCGCAAGATGCGGACAGGGCGCCGTATTCTCACGACAGGCCAGCGCAGAACGTTCCCAACACACCACCCGCCGCCGCTCCGCAAACTCAGTCCGTTCCCGGCACTCTAACTGTCCCTGCCGGAACAATCCTTCTCATTCGCATGAATGACTACCTTTCCAGCGACCGTAACCAGATCGGCGACCATTTCACCGCCGTTCTGGAAAATCCTCTCGTCGTCAATGGCTGGGTCGTAGCGCGCCGCGGCCAGGTGCTCGTTGGCCAGGTCAAGGAAGCGCGCAAAGCCGGCCGCATCAAAGGCACATCCGAGTTGGGAGTCGAGCTAACCGATCTCACCGTCGTCGACGGGAGCCAAGTTCCCATTCTCACTGAGTTATGGAAAGGCTCCGGCGGAACTTCGCATGGCCAGGACGCCGCGACCATTGGCACCACCACTGGACTCGGCGCGATCATCGGCGCCGCTGCTGACTGGGGCACTGGCGCAGCCATCGGCGCTGGAGCAGGCGCAGCCGCAGGCATCGGCGCGGTCCTCCTCACGCGTGGCCGCCCCACGATTCTCGAGCCCGAAGAACAATTGAGCTTTCGCCTGGTCGATCCCGTCCGCGTTGACACCACGCAAAGTCAGCAGGCGTTTCAGCCCGTTTCGCAGCAGGATTTTGACGGCGGCAATTTGGAGCGCCGCGGCCCGCGCCGCGTAGCCGGTGGGTATCCCTATCCCGGCCCATACGCTTATCCCTGCGGCTACTACGGTCCTTGCTACGCGTATCCCGGCTTCGTGGGATTTTATAGTGGCTGGGGCTGGGGCCCGGGCTTCTACGCCCGGCGCGGTTTCCGTCACTACTAAGGTTGCTGACCTCGCTTGAACAGACGCCAGGAATCGCAGACGTCCTCCTTCAACGTGTTTCCAAAAGTCGGCCGACTGTCGCGATTTTGACTCGAACCGCTGGAATAAAAGAATCATTCAAACGGTACAAATTAAGGAAAGATGGGTTTCTCCAAGAGCGGACGCCTCGAATATTCAAGCCGAGGCACGGCTTCAAATTCGGAAGCGAGAATGCATCCTGGGGAGTTTTCTTTCCATCACAATGGCCATGAACTCGGCGAGTGGGTGTTGTCCCAGTTCATGAACAAGCTAATGACTCAAACCTAAGCACGGGCTCGGGCGTCGTCAACCGTCTTATGATTGGCCGCGTCGACTGTGCTTACACTCGCCAAGTAGTCGACGGTTTTACAGTCGCCAGCAATGGCAGTCGCAAAGAAAAACGTACTAGAGAGTCTTTAAAAAGCTTGTGATATTCTTTACCCGTTTACTGGTGAATCGCTTTCGGTCCCAGGCCCCGTCCGCGAGAAGCCCTTTGTAAAAATTCTCCTCGGTGTGAATGTCGACTCTTTCTGTTCGGATGCTTTGAGTTGGAACCAAATTCAAATCTGCGGTGTGGACGGGCTATGAAACTCCAATCTTTGATCCTTCGCAATTCCCTTCTTGTTCTCACCATGATTCTGGCGCTCCCGGCATTTCGCGCCGCCGCGCAGGCTAAGCCGGATAGCACGTCTGCTGCGCAGACTGTAGCAATTCCCGCACGCATTACCCAGGCAATCGACGAAACGCAACTCGTGCGCCTGCGCGGCAACGTGCACCCGCTCGCCCGCCCCGAGTTTGATCGGGGACCCGTCTCCGATGCCACGCCTATGGACCGTATGCTGCTGCTTCTGCAGCGGAGCCCTGACCAGGAGGCCGCGCTGCGCCAGTTCATGGATCAGCAGCAAATGAAGGACTCGCCTAATTTTCAAAAATGGCTCACGCCCCAGGAATTTGCCAGGCTCTATGGCCCCGCCGACGCCGATATCCAGACGGTCACAGATTGGCTGACGCGCCAGGGCTTTCACAACCTGAGAGTAGGCGCTGGCCGAACAGTGATTGAGTTTTCCGGAAACGTAGGCCAGGTTCGGAACACGTTCCACACGGAAATCCATCGCTTCAATGTGAACGGGGAAGCGCGCCAGGCCAACGTGGCCGATCCGCAAATTCCGGCCGCGCTGACTCCAGTCGTGGCGGGCATCGTATCCCTGCACAACTTCCCGACGAAGTCGATGCGGCATACGGTTGGCGCCTTCACGCGAAACGCAGATGGAATAGTGACTCCGCAATTCACCGGCAGCACCAACCAGTTCTTTGCAGTCGGGCCCGCTGACTTTGCGAAGATTTATAACATTCCCTCGACGCTGGACGGGACCGGCGGGAAGATAGCGATCATCGGATTTTCGAGTATTGATGTTAACGACGCGCGTGCCTTTCGCACTTTGTTTGGCCTGCCCGTGAACGATCCAGTTATCGTGAACAATGGCCCGGACCCGGGA
>DASQYT010000133.1:0-5465 GCA_035639075.1 Candidatus Elarobacter sp. | reverse complement strand
CCAGCCCGCTGAGAAAAAAACTCTCTCGCAAAGCGAAAAACGGATCAGTTAAACAACAGCGCCCCGCGAAAACCATCTCGCAAACTCCCAACCTGATCAACTCCATTCTTTTTCTGCCAAGCTGTGAGAGATGGCGGCTAGAGGAGGCGCTTCATGCATGCAACCGAGCTCGGCGAGGGCCCACACAGGATAACGCTTGCAGCAAACTTGTGAATTGTGACCAGATGCCGCCCCGATTACTGCAATATTACTTTTTACTGGGCGGAGGAGCGGGCTTCAGATCAGCGGCAACTTTTTGCAATTCAGTGACGGACGAAGCGGTCAGCTCGTAAAGAGCGGGCTCGTCTTGGCGCTTGGCGACGAAATTGTCGCCATTTTTTGAGATGAGGACCTTTTCGATGCGCTTGCCGGTATCCGAAGTCACGGTCAGATCTATCGTCGACGCGGCGAATCCAGTCTCGGGGAACTTGGTTGCCGAGAGATTACGGATTTTATCAACGAGCACCGATACGGTGCCTGAATCCATCTTTGCGCCATTGGACCACCAATCGCTGCCGCTGCGGGTGAGGAAATAACTCTTAGAACCGTCGTACAGTTCGATTTTGTCTGGATCGGCAAAGCCGAAATCAAAAAGCTTCTTGTTCCGGAAATCGTCGAGTCCCTTATCCAGGGCAGGCCCGGTGCCGCTTGAGATCTTATAGATGCCCGAGACGGCGCTGGACTTTGCATAGTAATCGTCTTTGTTCTTTCGCACCTGCAAGTCCTGCGTGCCGGAGACTTCCGTGACTTTTGCTGCTGCAAGCGGAGTGCCGGCGCTGAACGCCGCGGCGGCTTTCTTTTCATCTTCACTTGCGCCCAGATCCATTTTTGCATCGCGCAAGGTCCGCAGCAGCTCTTCCACTTGAGAGCGATCCGCGCGACACGGTTTCGGCTTTACGATCTGCCACTCCCCTTTGCTGCGCCCAAATGTGATGGTTTGCTTCTTGGCCGTCAATTCAATGCTGGAGACTTTGTCGGAATCAAAGGTCAGCAAGCGTTTGTCACGCAGGTCGTTTGTGGACTTGTCGAGGCTGCTCTTCTTGTAGCTCGAAAGGGCAAAGACGCGCGGATCGCCGGTAATCGCAGCATAGACCGCGGTGCCTGCGGGAGTGTCGTCACCGACCAAGAGCTTCGAAGTTTTCTTATTCTTATCAGTGATGTCCAATTCGATCACCGGCTGAATGAGGCCGTATTGTTCAAGGCTCGTGGCTTTATCCTCGATGGTGCGATCGGAGCTGAGGGAGGAAAGCGTCGAGAGCATGCTGGACACAGCGTCCGCATCGGCTGGGAGAGATTTAGGCGCAGTGATCTGCCACTTAGAATCGTTGCGTTGCAAGCGGACTGTCTCTCCGGAGCGGCGCTTGATTTCAATTTCCTGCAATTGGTCTTCGGGCATGCCGACGAGCTTTGTGGTGGTGCTCTCGATGGGCTCCTTGTCAGCTTTGGCTGCTCTTTTGTTGGACCACCAGAGGACGCCGGTAAGCAGGAGCAAAAGAAAGCTCGCCGTCAAGAGGCCCTTGGATTTCATGGGTTAACGCCGCCTCCACCACGTAACCAAGCCGCATCCGATCACAGCGAGCGGAAACACGACAACGCTGAGCCAGAAGGTAGCATTCAACCGGCGACTGGTCATATTAAGCGGGCGATCTTCGGGCGCCTTCGGGCGGATGGAGATTAGATCCTCGTCAGAGGAGAGCCAGTTGACGATGTTGACCATCAGGTCGCGATTGCCGAGCGAGCGCGATCCAGCGATGGAGTTTTGCGCGGCGAGCGACGTGCCGAGAACAACAAAGCGGCCCTGGGGGGAACCACTGAGAGTACCAGCGACCGCCAGAGTAAGCGGGCCTTTCTTTCCCTTTGATGGATCGACGGCGCCGCGTGCGCTTATGGACGTGGTGGCGACGCTGGCATCGGTCGTGTCGACCAGCTTTGATAGCGTTGCTTCCCCCGTGGATTTCGTGTCCAACGATCGCGAAAGAGGATAAGCAGTAGGCACACGCGTGAGCGGCTGGGTGATGGGATGCGACTCGTAGCCTAGTATCAGCGGGATTTCAGGTCCCAGGCGGAAAATCTGGCCAACTCCGCTGAGATCAAGAGCCAAGTCCTTATTTGCGGTGACGCCCCAATCGCCAAGCAGTTTCAGCAAGTCTTCATTTTCCGTCGGAGGATCGGAGTTGCCGAGGCGAAGCGGCGTATCCAACAGGAAGAGTGCCCGGCCGCCGCCTTCCACAAAAGTCTTTAAAGCGCTGACGACAGGAACAGGGTAATCATTCTTCGGGCCAGCGACGACCAACACGGTGCAGCTCTTAGGAACTTCCAGTGAGGAAACTGACGACGCTTGGCCAAGCGTCAGGGATTTATTATCGCTTGTCGCTGCTGGCCGGAGAGTTTCCGTGCGAACTTTGTAATTGTCCCGTTCCAGGAGCTGCTTGAACAGGGAATAGCCGGCTGCGTCTGAGTCGTCTATGGAATGTTCGCCGGCGGCGGAAAGCGCGCATACGGTGCGTTCCCCGGACTTGAGAGAGCGAATGAGAGCGCCGGTGAGTTCCTCTTCAGTGAGGCTTCTCGCGCTTTCCCGCCGTGTGCCGCTGTCGACGATAGCCGTGGAATCCGATCGGTATCCGGCCGCTTTTGCGACTTGCGGTTTTCGGTCAGGATCGATGTAGGCGACGTGCAGTTTGGGAGACAAGCTGGAATAGCGGTCCAGTGTGTCGCGAGCGGTGCGGAATTCGTTTTGGGGGCCAAAGTAATTGAGTTGGACGTCTCGCTTCAAGCCCTTGACCACTTTGATGGTTTGGTCGGATAGGCTGAACTGCTTATTGGCTGTGGAATCGTAGGATTTGTCGTAGCGATTGGCGAGAAAATTGACGACCACGAGAACAGCAAGCACGACGAGGACATAAACACTAGCGTACGCAGTGTAACGAGTTTGCCTTGCACTGAGCCATGCGGGAGCCATGCCTAAGACCTCCACCGCACTGATTCCATCTGGCGCTGCGTCAAGAATAAGACCAGGAAAATGAAGGTTATGTAGAAGATCGCATCTTTCAAGTCGAGTATGCCTTTACTGAAATTTTCCATGTGCGTGACGATGGATACGTAGTTCAGCACTTTCGATGTGTTCGTGCTGTCGTATTCCGTGAACCAGCTCAACATGTACAGAAGCAAACTGAAGAAGAATGCCGCTCCTCCCGCGACGATTTGATTGCTGGTCATGGCAGAAATGAGCGCTCCCAGGCCAAGCAGACAGCCGCCTTGTAAGATGAGGCCAAGATACGCCACCAGCACCGGTTTCCAGTCCGGCTTTCCCCAGGCAAAGAGAAAAGCGAGGTTGGGCAGGGACGTGCCCAGAACGAGGAGATAGAGAAACATCGCTCCGAGCCACTTACCCAGGATGATGCTGAGGTCTTGAACCGGGGAAGTCAGCAGCAACTCGATTGTGCCGTTTCGTTTCTCCTCGGCGAAAAGACGCATGCTGATCATGGGGATGAGGAACAAGGAAACGGTCCCGGCAAAGCCAAGCAACGGACGAATAATGAACTCGTTGACATTCGGGGGGGGCGCGCCGCCCATCATCTGGGAACGAAACGTCATATTGACGAAATCTCGTGTCGCGATAAAAAAGACTAAACCGAAGATTAGCGCAAACAAGGCCATCACCGCGTACGCGATGGGAGAAGCAAAATAACTGCGCAGCTCTTTGCGGCAAATTACCCAAACATTTTTCATTTATGCAGGTTCCTTTGCGGGAGTGAGTTCACTTGGCTGCGCAGCCGGGCTGCCCGTTAGCTGCAGGAAGACTTCCTCCAGGCTCACTGCCGAAGTGCGCAGCTCATTGAGATCCCAGCCCGCTTCCACGACGGCACGAGCTAGATCTCCGCGCACAAATTTGTCTTTCAGGCTTTCCACCTCGAATGTGGCGCCGCCGCGGTTTTTTTCCTTGAATGCCACGCGGCCTACGCCTGCGACCTTTTCGAGCTGCTCTTGTACTCTGGCGGAATCCAGCGAGCCGTTTCGTCCGGCCACTTCGACCAGCACCAATTCGGCCCCGCGCGCCCGGCTTTGCAAATTGTTCACCGAATCTGTAGCGACAAGCTTGCCCTTGTTGATGATGATGACCCTTTCACAGGTCTGCTCGACCTCCGGCAATATGTGCGTGCTCAAAATAATCGTGTGGTCGCCGGCGAGACTCTTGATCAGGTCGCGCGTCTCGTTAATCTGTTTGGGATCCAAGCCCGCTGTCGGTTCGTCCAAAATGAGCACATCCGGATTGTGAATGATGGCCTGTGCCAGTCCAACCCGCTGGCGGTAGCCTTTCGATAATTTTCCGAGAAGCTTTTTCTTGACGTCCCCAATCGCGCAGCGCTCACAAACCGCGTCGACGCGTTGTTGCAGATCAGCGCCGAAAAGTCCCTTCAGCCGCCCCACAAACGTCAGGTATTCCCTAGTTCTCATCTCAAGATAGAGCGGCGGCGCCTCGGGGAGATAGCCGATGCGCTTTTTGACCTCGAACGGCGCCTCCAGCACATCAAATCCGGCAACTGTTGCGGTTCCCGAACTAGGTGGCAGGAAACACGTCAGCATCCTCATCGTGGTCGTCTTGCCGGCGCCATTGGGCCCCAGAAATCCGACGATCTGGCCTTTTTCGACCTCAAACGAGATGTGATCCACAGCCGTGTTGCGAGCGTACCTTTTGGAAAGATCTTTTATGCTGATCATAGAATTTTCTTTTTGAGTTGTAAGACTCTCGTCTTGCCGCAAACCTAGCTAGCCGAAAGTTCTTCGTGCTGTTCGACTGCGAAACAATATCCTAAAAACGTCCCACGCGTCATGTCAATATCTGAATCTGGGCGGAATTTTTGATTCATTCCCGGCGTTCAGGCGCAGGAGTTCGCTGTTCAACGGGTCCATATAGTAAGACGCACGGGCCATAGAACGGTTGCCTGTGCCTCACAGCAGTACTGCTACAATGCGGCTGGGGGAAGATTCCCGGTATGATTGCCGTGCGCCTGATCGCCGTCCTAACGTTGGCCGCGCTGAATGGCTTTTTTGCCGCAACAGAGTTTTCGCTCGTTGCCGTGCGATTATCCCGCGTGCGGCAGCTCGTCGCCAAGGGAAACACGCGTGCGCGCGTCGTCGAAGTCCTCGTTAGCGATTTACACCGTGTTGTTTCTGGTGTGCAGCTCGGCATAACGCTGACAAGCCTGGCAATCGGAGCGCTTGGCGAAGCCACTTTGGCCAAGGTCTTCCAGTCCATCTGGGCGGGGAAGCCCGGAACGCACACTGTGCTGTTTGCGCACGCGATCGCCCTCGCTGGAGCGTTCGCCCTCCTGAGCGCGCTTCACGTGGTGATTGGAGAGTTGGTCCCGAAGACCCTCAGCCTCGCCCGCGCGGAGCGCGTGGCGCTGTTGGTCGCCCTGCCGTTC
>DASQYT010000132.1:0-8620 GCA_035639075.1 Candidatus Elarobacter sp. | reverse complement strand
CCTTTGCGTAGCCTGCAAATGTTTTTGAAAAGCTTCGACCGCGATTCGCCCATCCGCTTCAAACGGCAAGAGCGCCGCCACGATTCCCTGTACTTTGCGCCGAAGCTTTCGCCGCTCGGCGATGGATTCCATCTTCATCGCCCCGCCTTCGCTACTTTCAATTGCTGCGCCAACTTGGAGATCTTGTAGTAGCTGTCCAACGGATAGCAACCTGACGGCAATCCTTTACGGGGTGCCGTCGTGCAATCGCTGAACGTTCTGCAAACTCGCTTGTGCTGAAACTCATTTCCCTCCGTCGCATCCCACAAAATCTCGGGATACGCCAGGACCATCCGCCCGAGGCCAGCAAAATCCGTCCACCCCTCGCGCACCGCGGCTTGCGCGACGTGCGGCAGAAAATCCTGCAAATAGCTGTACGCCGTCCCCACAAAAATCAAATTCGGAAATCGCTGCTTCAATTCCCGCGTGACGTTCATTTGCTGGGCCACGCCAAACAGCGGATCTTCCGGCGGCTGATATCCATCCGATGGCGGATACAGCGCCGGCCGCTGAATGTGCGGATTGTAGTAAGGACTCCCCGCCGTGACATTCACTAGGCGAATATCCAGTTCTTCCAGCAGCGACAAGAATTCTATCGTTTCCGTCAAATCGATCTGCGTGGGGTCGCTCTTCTTCACGCCGAACCCCCAGCGATACGGAATCAAATTCTCCTGAAATTCCGGAATTCCCGGGCCGAGTTTTCCGTTACCTGATAGAGCGGGATCAGGGTGAAACGGCACCGAATCAAATGCAGAAAACCGCACGCCGACGCGAATTCCCGGCGCCACGGAACGAATCCCCTGCACCACTTCCCGCAGGAATCGCGTGCGATTCTCAAAACATCCGCCGTACTTCCCTTCCCGCGTGTGCGCGCTGAGAAATTCGTGACCCAGATACCCGTGGCAATGTTTGACGTCCACAAAATCGAAACCCAATTCGTCAGCCATTTTTGCCGCGCGATGAAAGTTTTCAACGATCGAACCGATTTCGCCGTCAGTCAGAATCAGATAGTCAAGAGGCAATCCTAATCTGCGATCTAGTATCGGATGATGATAAACGATGCGCGGTTCCGGTTTGTTGTGCGCGTTCGGCCGGCAAAATCTTCCGGAGTGCGTCAACTGTAATCCGATGAGCAGTCCTTCATCCGATCCGGTTGTCCTGCGGTGTTCTTCGATCAGAACCTTCCGCAACTTCGCGATTCCTTCCCGCGTGTGCTCTGCCGCCACTAGTTGATTCGGATTTGCGCGCCCTTCGTGCGAAACGGCAACCGCTTCCCCTCCCCAAATTAATTTTCCGCCGCTTTGACCAAATCGTTTCCAACGCCGGATGGTGTGCTCGCTGGGATTTCCATCCGCGGTTCCGTCCCAGCCTTCCATGGGCTGAACGGCGATGCGATTGCCGATTTTGATTTCGCCGCGAACCAGTGCTTTTCGCAAAGGTGATTCCGTGCCGCGCGCAATTTCACTGTCGCAGGGAATATTCAATCGCAGCAATTGCACGTGCTCCTGAAATCTCGACACATCCTTCAAGGTTCCGAGACGAAGAATCGTCTTCGCGCTCATGCGGGTTTCTTTCCTTTTGGCAGCATCGCCGCAGACGCCGCGCCGAGCAAACCCATGCCGATCAGCACAAGAAAACCGGCGGAATAACTTCCTGTCGAGTCGCGCAAGCGGCCCACCAGCCACGGCGACAACGCCTCCGCCACGCTGCCAGCAGTCAAGATGACTCCGAGAAGGCGGCCAAGGAGTTGCACACCGAAAATTTCCGCGGTCATCAGTGGAACAATCATATAGTCGCCGCCGAGCCCAATCCCAAACACTGCGGCGAAAATATAGATAGCCCCCGGCGCCCGCCCCGCAAATAAGAGCGGAATCGCCGCAGCAACCAGCAAGTAAATCAGCACCATGACGTATTTTTTCGGAAAGCGGTCGGCCAGCCAGCCCATGAGCAAACGCCCGACGATGCTGAAAGCGAGGACCAGAGACAAAATGCGCGCGGCTTGGCTCTGCGCAAAATGCAGATCCAAACTCAGAAAAAGTTTCAAGTTCTGTTGCGCGCCACTGACCGCAGCAATGGAAAACATGCTGCCGAGCGTCAACAGGAAAAAAGGCAGTGTCGTGAACGCGCCCCGGGCGTCCGCGAGCGCAGCAGGTGCGGCGCTCTTTTTCGCGTGCGGCGGTTCTTTCGCCAGCAACGCCGCGGGAAGTGCAATCACCAAAATCAAGAGCCCCAGCGTTCGAAGCGCCGCTTGCCAGTCAAAATGTTGCACCAGAGTATGCGAAATCCACGGCACCGCCGCGCCGCCCAACCCGATTCCCAAATACGCGAACCCCATCGCTTTCCCGCGAGATCGTTCGAACCAGCGCGACAATAGCACCTGGCTTGGCAGCGGCCCTCCGCAAACGTACCCCAACGCATTCAGCATGTAGAAAAAATAAAACATGCCCAGCGTCGAGATGCTTCCCAGTCCGATCAACGCCGCGCCCGCCATCAAAATTCCCGCCAGCATAAGCCGGCGCGGCCCAAAGCGGTCCACCATCCATCCGGCAAAAAATCCGAACAACGGCCCCACCACTAATTTGCTCAGCGCGTTCCCCGACGTGACTTGCCCGCGCGTCCAGCCAAATTGCCGCACCATGAAGTCGTAATAAAACGGCAGGCCCCAGAGGGCCATGCCCACAATGCAAAACAAAACTGTGAAAGCGGCCGCAGTGACTTGGAACGATTCACGGGTCCATTCCACGGGCGAGCCAGCGTTGGCGGCGAGGGAATTTGCTGACTCCCCGGTCTCTTGCATGGGCGGCGTTCGAATCGGCACGGTCACATGGATCCCTGTCTGCGTTTCAAATATTGAAAGTGAAAATACGGCTCTTGACAAACTACGGCATGCTAAAGATTCTTGGTCTCGAAGTCGAGGAACATCTCCATTCAATGCATTCGAATTCGCTAAACGATGCTTTCACCAGCGGCAAAAGGAGAAACCATGAGAGCGACCCGGCGTGAACTGTTTTCGATGCTGCCCGCAGTCCTGATCCCTACGATTCTTCAGGAACCAGCCACGACTGCGAAAGAAGATGCCATGCCGTCGGCCGTGTATCCCTTCGATGAGCTGCCAGTTCGAACGACGAACGGGGCGCAGATTCGCGCAGTGCTCAAAGGCAAGCTCGCGACAGGAGAATCGATGGAGGTTCACGAAACAACACTGCCGCCCGGTGGCATGCCTCACGCGGCGCATCATCACGTGCATTCGGAGATGTGGCTCGTTCGGGAAGGAACCGTGGAACTCACCATCAACGGGAAGAGCTCCCGGTTTGGCCCAGGCTCCGTCGGATTCGTGCATTCGAATGACGAACACGGAATCAAGAATGTGGGTGACACCCCGGCAACTTATTTTGTAGTGGCGGTCGGCCCCGGCGCGAGTTAGCCGCAAGGGTGGAGACTAATAGCCCTTCACTTTGACGACCAAGTAATTGAACTCGTGCGCACCATCGAACAGTAGCTGGTGCGGCATCCGCGCCGGGATGCGAACGACGTCTCCGGCGACGAGCTTGCGCCGAACGCCGCCTTGAATCGTGCCATTGCGTTTTTCATGCGGCGCGACAGTTTCGCCATTCAGCAGCGTTCCGCCAACGACCAACGTCGCCGAGCCGGATTGCACGAAGAATACATCCGCTTGAGTCTCGTGCCATTCAGGTTGGCCGTTGGCCTCTCTGTGAACCAGCAGGAAACTTTCATTGGGAAAATCGGTAAGTTGTTTCACGGCAAAGTGATGGGGATCGGAGGCCGCATCGGCGCTGAGAGATTGGGTGACGCGACTCAGAGCGGTCGCAGACCAATGCGCGACGCCCTCCGGAGCCGGTTCATCGGAGCGTCCGAGCAGAAACGGAAGCGCAAGCAGGGAAAACAGAGCGAGTTTTTTCATCTTTGCGTACCTTGGGGGGATTCGAGACGCTGACATTCTTGCCACAAAAATCGGGGCGCCCTCCTCGAAAAGGCGCCCCGACAGTTCCTCGTTCGTGTTGGGGGGTCAGAAGAAGAGTTTTAGCGCCAATTGGCCGATGCGCGGGTCGCCAGCCTGGCCTGCTCGAAACGTTCCGAAAGTGCCCGCGCTGAGCTTCTGGAAATTCGTGATACTCGGTTGGGAACCGGCGCCAGAGGGCACTTCCTCGTCAAAAAAGTTCACGCGGTTAAAAACGTTGAAGAATTCGGCTCGGAACTGAAGTCTCCAGCGTTCCGTGAAGGTGAAGCTCTTGGAAAGTCCCATGTCCCAGTTGTACTTGCCGGGCATTCGAAAGGCGTTCTTGCCCGTAGCGCCGTACGTGCCAACTGAAGCCGCAAAGGCCGCTTTGTTAAGCCAGCTCACGCAATTTGTAGTGGCGCCGCATTGGGTTGTGCCGTAAGGACTGACTCCTGCCACCAACGTGCCACGGTCTTGGCCGAGTCCGGTGCCGGAGAGTTCGGCTCCCTGCAGGACAGTAAATGGCCGGCCAGTCTGCCCAGCAACAAGTCCACTGTACTGCCACCCGCCGAAGGCGTGGTGCAAGAACCCTTTGGACCCGGAGAAAGTAGGAAGCTCCCAAACGAAAGAAGAGACGAAGCGATGGGTGTGATCAAATTCCGAAGGCCCGCGATCGAATTGATGCCGCAGGGGATCATCCCACGGGCGTGCGGAGAAGCCAGCATCGAAACCTGTGACGCCCGCTCCCGGGGGGAGATCGTCGATGCTCTTTGACCAAGTGTAACTACCGAGAATTGTCAGGCTGTGAGTCATACGCTTCTCAGCCGACAACTGGAGCGAATGGTAGTTGGCGTTGATGTCTTGCGAATCCTGCTGAACCTGGGAAAACAAATTACTCGGAGTAATGCCCAAGGAAGCTGCAATGGCGTTCAACCTGAGAGTGCCTTTCGTCCCGGTAGGAGAAATTGGCGCTGGATCCAAATTCAGCGTTTCCGTGAGGTGCGTGCTGCGAGAGCCGACATAGGCAGCGCGCACGAGAACGGTGGAGGGCAATTGGCGCTCGACACCCAGGTTCCAGTTGTAAACGGTGGGGACCTGGTAGTTGTTGGCCGGGTCCCAACTCAAATATAGGCCACCAAGGACAAACGCAGAGTTCTTAGGCGGCGGAAACGGGGCTGGAAAAAGATTCGCCTGCGGGGTGCAATTCTGAGCCGTTTGGGTCGCGGAAAGCGTGCAGAGCGGATCGGTGAGAGTGCCAGGGTTGACGACGCCCGTGCTGAAAATGAGCTGAGGACTGAAGGGCGTCTGATCCACGAAGCGGTTGTTGATGATTCCAGTGATGCGCGAATTGTAGAAAATCCCGGCTCCGCCACGGATGCTGGTCTTGCCATCACCGAAAACGTCATACGCAAAACCCACGCGCGGCGCAAAATTCTTGAGGCTGGCGTTGACTCCATAAGGGGGAACGCCAGGATCACCTGGGAAATACACGCCTGGGGGCGCATTAGGGAATTGCGTTGAGCGGACATTGGCGCTCAACCCGTCCAGCCGGAACTGTTGGACACGCCCTTTGATTTCTCGCCAAGGAAGAGCCGGTTCGTAACGGAGCCCGAGATTCAATGTCAGGCGTTGAGTCACTCTGAAATTATCCTGGGCATATACGCCACCGAAGATGTCGCGGTTGTTCTTGAATTCTCCGGCGCCCTGGCGGAAGGCGAAGTTGCCGCTGTAGTCGCAAAGCTTGCCCGCAAGAAAATTATTAAAGACTACTTGACTTGCAGTCTGGCCTGCGCCTGGAGCTGGATTACAGAAGCTAAATTCGGCGGGCTGGAAGAACAGATTGTTCAGATCGACGCGGCTGCGCTCAAGAATGCCGCCAAAACGAAAATCGTGTTTTCCCTTCACCCAACTGATATCATCGCTCCAAGTGAAATTGTTTCGGACGAATGCTGCTTGGGGGTTGTCACCAAAGCTGAATCCACCATTCACGCGAATTTGCTGAATCGCATGCGCGACGGGCTGAAAAGGAATCATGGAACCGAGACTCTGAACGCTGGGCACGGTGCTGTCCGGACCGCGGCTGGCTTTTTCGCGCGCATAGCTGAATCGAAAATCATTAAGAAGAGAGGGCTTGAACACGTGAGACTCATGAATCAAGTGATTCTGGTTGGCTATTTTTGAGCCGTCCGCGTAAGTCAGGATATTCGTGGGAACAAACACCGCAGCCTTGCTGAAATAATTGTAGTCGTACCGAACCGAAAGCCGGTCTTTCTGACTAAAAGCATGATCCACCCTGCCGAGTACCTCATTGAAATTCTGCCTATCCGGCCGGACAAAGGTGACGGAACGCGAAGTAGGCTGGATGGGAAGAAGCGGCAGCAGATTTGCCACCGTCGGATCAATGGTGCCTCCGCCCACCGTGAACGCTGTGATGTCGGCTTGTGACGGCACTGTCGAGCTTGTGGGACTCCCCAGGTTCCGCAGGCGAGTACCTTGAAATCCCGCAAAGAAAAACGCCTTGTCGTGAATAATGGGACCGCCGACGGTTCCTCCGAACTGATTGCGCTTGAGCTGATCCCGTCCCATGTCTTTCGTCGGGCTGCCGTTCGGCTGCGTGAGGGGCGAAAAAAAGTTTCGCGCATTGAAAACCGCGTTGCGCAGGAACTCAAACACATCGCCGTGAAAATTGTTGGTGCCGGATTTGGTGATGACGTTCACGACGGCACCAGCGTTCTGTCCATATTCCGCGCTGTAATTGCTGGTCTGGACGCTGAACTCCTGAAGCGCGTCGGGGAACGGAAACGGCTGATTGACGTTAGTGTATTCGTCTACGTAGTTTCCCCCGTCGAGCTGGTAGCTGACCATATCCTGGCGCGCGCCGTTGGCCGAAATCGTGACGGCCCCGGGAAACGTCTTTGTCGTGCCTTGGTCGGCTCCTCCATTGGCAGAGTACACAGCGCCCGGCACGAGCAACGTGAGCTTCGCCGCGTTGCGGCCCTCCAGAGGCATCTCAACCAGACGCTGTTGTTCGATGACTTGTTTCAGCGTCGACGTCGAGGTGTCCACTTGCAGGGCGTTTCCCGAAACCACGACGACTTCGGTCGTCATGCCCAGCTTCAAGCCGAAGTTGACCGTAAGGGTTTGATCCGCAAGCAGGACGATTCCGGATTCCCTGGCAGTGCTAAACCCGTTGGCTTCGACCGACAAGTCGTAGGTTGCAGGCTGAAGAGAAGGGATGACAAAAAGACCCTCCGGGTCCGAGAGTGCCGTGCGGGAGAAACCTGTGCCCACCTGGAGAGCGGTCACTTTGGCATTCGCAACGGAAGCGCCTTCGGGGTCGGTAATTCTGCCGGCAATACTACCGAGACCCTGCGCATGCGAAGAAACCGCAACGAAGAGGAATGCGAGAAGAACAAACAAGACATGCTTCTTCATTTCTGCCTACCCTTTCGAGGCGTGCCGGAAACGAAAGTCCGGGCCTGCCCGACGAACGACCATCGAGTGCGGCAGTCCTCGACGAAATGGCCGCGCACAACACACCATAGTTAAATTGAACGAAGAACTCACCCGACGATTACACTGGCCGATAGTCACAATCAGCCTTTTGAATCGTTGTATTGGAAGGGACATTAGGAGCGCAGACGGCGTTAGTCAATCTGGAAATTCTAAAGCAGTGGTTTAGCTGGACTAAAACAGAGGCACCTGCAAGTTTAGTCTTGTCAAACATGGCCATGGGGTTTTTCGATGGGCGCGCGACGGGATACGCTATGATGGCCACCGCAAACGGCCGCAATTCATGCCACAAACAGAGCTTCGCAGCGAAAAAATTCCTCGCAGGCGGTGGACGATTGCGCTTTTGCTGGGCATCGGAGTTCTGGTCAACTATTTCGACCGCGTGAATCTTTCTGTTTCGCGCGATGCGCTCGAAGCTTCGTTTGGAATTTCCGCGGTGACGTTCGGCTGGCTCTCAGGCGCTTACAATTGGACCTACATGGTCCTCCAGTTGCCTTCCGGCCTGCTGCTGGACCGCTTTGGCGTGCGGCGCGTTGGCATCGTTAGTACGGTGATTTGGAGCGTGGCCTCTTTCGCCGCAGCTATCTCCACGGGCATCGGCAGTTTGTTCGGAGCGCGTTTTCTCCTGGGGATTGGCGAAGCGCCGACGTTCCCAGCCAATTCGAAAGCCACCGGCTACTGGTTCCCCAAAAACGAACGCAGCCTGGCGACTGCGATGTTTGACTCTGCCGCGAAATTTTCTTCTGCGATTGGAATTCCAGTGCTGGGTCTGTTGCTTCTGCGCTTCGGCTGGAGATGGAATTTTGCGGCTACCGGTTTCATCAGCCTTCTTTATTTTGCGCTGTTCTATGCCATCTATCGAAATCCGAGCGACGATAAATTACTGACCACCGTGGAGCGCGAATTTATCGCACGGGGCGGAGCGCAGCAGGAGGATCGCGCGCGTGCGGCCAAAGGAGCGCCTCTGATTTATTTGCTACGGCAGCGGAAAGTGTGGGGCCTGGCCCTCGGTTTTGCATCGTACAACTACACTTTCTATCTGCTCTTGACCTGGCTGCCGTCTTATCTTTCCTCCTCTCTGCACGTGGACCTGCTGCATTCGGCGCTCTA
>DASQYT010000131.1:0-3300 GCA_035639075.1 Candidatus Elarobacter sp. | reverse complement strand
CTTTTGGACATGCTGCTTCGGGCGCGCGACGCTGACGGAAATCCTATGAGCGACACGCAACTGCGCGACGAAGTGATGACGCTTTTCCTGGCCGGCCACGAGACCACGGCCATCGCGCTCTCCTGGGCTTGCTACTTGATTACCCAACACCCGCACGTCGAAGCGAAGCTCGCCGAGGAATTGCAAACGGTCCTGGGCGGCCGTGTGCCGACACCTGGAAACCTTCCCCGATTGCGTTATACGGAAATGGTCCTCAAGGAAACGATGCGTCTTTACCCCGCGGTTTGGGGCATCGGCCGGAGAGCCCTGGAGGATTGCGAGCTTGGGGGATACCTTGTGCCAGCGGGCTCAAACGTTTTCATTTTGCAGTGGCGGACGCAGCGCGATGCGCGCTTCTTTCCGGACCCGGACCGATTCGACCCGGAACGCTGGAGGGACGACCCGGTTCGCTCGGGAAAAATTCCGCGTTTCGCGTACTTTCCCTTCGGCGGCGGGCCGCGCGTTTGTGTTGGCGCGTCCTTTGCGATGATGGAAGCTTCGTTGTTGCTGGCTATGATTCAGCAGAAGTTTCATCTCGAAATTGTCCCGGAGCATCCCATCGAAATCTTCGCATCGGTTACGCTGCGTCCCAAGTATGGCATCCGAGTGATTCCACACCGCAGAACGGCGGCTGAAAAACACAACTGATGGCTTAACGAGAAAAGCAGCGCAGGCAGGATCATCGCAAGGCCGACGCAGTTGGTGAATTACTTGCGGAAGAAATTGCGGACCAGGAAGCCGAGGTTTGCAGGACGCTCGGCAAGACGCCGCATAAAATAAGGAAACCAGTCTTTGCCATAAGGAATGTACACGCGGACGCGATAGCCATCCTTGACCAGCTGGCGCTGCAGATCGGTGCGTACTCCGTACAACATCTGAAACTCAAAATCGTCCTTGGAGATTTGCTTCGCCGCGGCAAAGCGAATGGTTGCGGCAATCATGCGCGGGTCGTGCGTCGCAATGGCGTGGTAGAAGCCGCTGGACAACAGGACCTGCATCAGCCGGACGAAATTCGCGTCTACGTCCTCTTTCCGCGGGAAGGCAACTTCTTCCGCTTCCTTGTACGCGCCCTTGCACAACCGAATGCGGCAGCCGCAAGACAATAAATCCGCGACATCGGTTTCACTGCGGTACAGATAGGATTGAATGACCGTGCCGACCGCGGGATTGCGAGTTCGAACGCGTTTGACGAGGTCGATGGTGCGCTGCGTGTAGGCAGAGCCTTCCATGTCAACGCGCAAAAAATTTTCGAAGCTGGCGGCGCGCTCGACGATGGAGCGAAGCAAACCTTCGCAAAACTCAACGTTGATGTCCAGACCGAGCTGCGTGAGCTTGCCGGAAACGTTCGCGTGCAGCCGTTCCTCGGCGATGCGTTCAAAAATCTCGAGATAAGCATCGCGGGAGTGCTGTGCGTCGGTAATCGTGGCAACATTTTCGCCGAGGTAATCGAGGCTGGCGTGCATTCCCGCGTTATTGCACTCGCGGGCGGCGGCAATGGCTTCATCCAGCGTCTCGCCGGCGACGAATCGGCGTGCCATTTGGCGCGTGGTGCCATTGGAAGTGACCCAATTGGCGAAGCCTTTGCTTTCGGAAAGCTTGAGCAGGGTCGACCGGAGCATGCAGGAACAATTATGGCAGCCTAGAAGCGGCGAAACTACTGTTTGTGCTCTTCGAGAAACTTCTCGGCATCGATCGCGGCCATGCAGCCAGAGCCCGCGGCCGTGACCGCCTGGCGGTAGCGATGATCCTGCACATCGCCGGCAACGAATACGCCGGGAATAGATGTCAGGCTGCCGTGCTTGGCGAGTAGGTAACCGTTCGCGTCCATTTCGAGTTTTCCCTTGAAGATAATGGTGTTCGGATCATGACCGATGGCCACGAATACACCGTCGAGCGGAATCTCGCGAGTCTCCCTGGTCTGCGGATTTCGCAAGTTCACGCCCTCGACGTGGCCCTGGGGAGCGACAATCTCCTCCACCACGAAAGGAGTGACAAATTCGACTTTCTCGTTCACCCTGGCGCGGTCAATCATGATCTTGGAAGCGCGGAAATCGTTTCGGCGGTGAACCAGGTGAACCTTGCTGGCGTAACGCGAAAGAAAGTTGGCCTCTTCCATGGCTGAATCGCCGCCGCCGATTACAGCGATGGGTTTGCCACGGAAGAAATAACCGTCGCAAGTGGCGCACGTGGAAACGCCGTGGCCGATCAATTCTCTTTCGCCCTTCAGGCCCAGCAGGCGCGCTGAAGCTCCCGCAGCAACGATCAGAGACCGCGCTTCGTAGGTGTCTTTTCCGGCGATGATCTTGAATGGGCGCTTACTGACGTCCACTTCGGTCACGGCGCCGGCTCGGAACTCCGCGCCGAATTTCTTCGCCTGTTTGCGCATGTTCTCGATGAGTTCCGGCCCCATGACGCCGTCGGGGAATCCCGGATAATTCTCAACGTGGGTGGTGAGAGAGAGCTGTCCGCCAGGCTCGTGTCCGTCAAGGACCAGCGGCTTCAGGTTGGCGCGCCCGGCGTAAATCGCAGCAGTTAGACCCGCGCAGCCGCTGCCAATGATGACCACGTTGTACATTCGATCGTTCTCCAGACATTAGATTCAACACTGCGCCCGCCGGATACAAGCAGCCCGGTATTGTAGCATTGCCTCCGCAGCGATTCGGAATGTGGCCAGCCAATTTGGAGAGGCTTTAAGCGCCGCCGGCATTGACCAGCAAGAATGGCTGCCGTTATAGTCCAAGCAAATATCAGGTTGCCCGAGGAGACAGTTACGATGGACCCGCGCTATCCCATTGGAAAATTTGAGATGCCCGCGCAAGTGACGCCGGCTCACCGCCAGCAAGCGATCGAAGAGATTGCGGCCACTCCCGCCAAAATGCGCGCCGCAGCCAAGGGTCTGAGCGACTCGCAGCTGGACACACCCTACCGCGAAGGCGGTTGGACGGTGCGCCAAGTGGTGCATCACGTTCCGGACAGCCACCTGAATGCCTACGTTCGATTGAAGCTCGCACTCACTGAAGAGAAACCGACGATTAAGCCCTACAACGAAGCAGCCTGGGCCGAACTGGCCGACTCCAAATCTACGCCTATTGACGTTTCGCAAACGCTTCTGGATTCGGTACACACCCGATTTGTCCAATTGTGGCGTTCGTTGAAACCCGAGCATTTTGCGAGGGTTCTCATTCATCCGGAACACGGCGAGCGCACCGTGGACTGGCTGCTGTTCCTTTACGAGTGGCATGGGAAGCATCACGCTGCGCA
>DASQYT010000130.1:0-3386 GCA_035639075.1 Candidatus Elarobacter sp. | reverse complement strand
ACTACAACTCATTGGAGCGTGGTGCTGACCGCGCAGGATGAATCGCCAGCGGCACAAGCGGCGCTCGAAAAACTTTGCCGCACTTATTGGCGACCGATTTATAGCTTCATCAGGCGACAAGGCGCTGGACGCGAGGAAGCGGAAGATTTCACTCAGGGTTTTTTCGCGCTGCTGCTGGAGCGCCGCGACCTGGATGCTGTTCGCAAGGAGAAAGGGCGCTTGCGTTCTTATCTGCTGACGTCACTGAAACATTTCCTCGCCAGCGAGCAGCGCCGTGCAATGGCAATCAAGCGAGGCAAAGGACAACGGCTGGTGCCACTGGAAGAACTCACTGCGAAGGAGCGAATCGAGATGGAACCAGCAGAGCATCTCAGCGCGGACCGGCTTTATGAACGCCGGTGGGCGCTGACGCTTATGGAGCAGGTCCTGCGGCGATTGAAGGATGAATACTGCGAAGCGGGTAATGCCGCGTTATTTGATTCGCTGAAACAACTGCTACCCGACGAACTGGGAACACCTTCACGAGCGGAGATCGCATTGCAGTTGGGCACGACGGATAATGCACTTCGGCAAGCCTTCCATCGGTTTCGCCATCGTTATCAAGTCTTGTTGCGCGAGGAAATCAGCCACACTGTTGCCATTGCCAGCGATATCGAAGATGAACTGCGTCATTTGATCGCTGTGTTGCGAGCGTAACGTATGATAGAATTCCGCGCAGTACAAGATGGGGAGCGCATGGACGACTCTCCTCTAATGAGCAGCGTACTCAGAGTTTGTCGAAAGTGCGGAGCGGAAATTTTCGCCGATGCACCGGAAGGACTTTGCACAGCCTGCCTGTTTGAGACAGGCCTTGGTCTCCTCGCGCCGCCATCTGTAGCCGCTGGGGACTCGTCCGCCGTAGCCTCGGCGAAGGCGGATGACTGCGGCTCCGTTGAAAATACTGAAACGAGTGAGGCAAATGCTGCGCTCCATATTAAAAAGGCTCCACGTCCGGCAAAGACGCTTGCCGACTTTGGCGACTATGAATTGCTAGAGGAGATCGGCCGCGGCGGTCAGGGTGTCGTGTATCGCGCCCACCAGAAAAGTCTAAACCGCACAGTAGCTCTCAAAGTAATTGGTCTGGGACATTGGGCTACCCAAGCACACCTCAAACGTTTCCGCTTGGAAGCCGAAGCTGCAGCCAGTTTGGAGCATCCCGGTATCGTTCCAATCCACGAAGTCGGCGAGCGCGATGGCACTTGCTACTTCAGCATGGGATTTATCGAAGGCGATCAACTCGATGAAATTGCAAAGAGCGAGGTAATGCCAGTCCGGTGCGCCGCGGAATTAATCGCTAAAGTGGCGCGCATCGTTCATTACGCCCACGAACACCACATCCTCCATCGCGACATCAAACCCGGAAACATCCTGCTCGACGCAAAGGGCGAACCGCATCTCACCGATTTCGGGCTGGCACGGCTCGTCGAAACCGAAAGCACCGTCACGCGCACGATGGAAGTTTTGGGCACGCCCAGCTACATGGCCCCGGAACAAGCGGTGGGAAATAACGCGCGGGTCACCAGCGCGACAGATGTTTACGGACTCGGCGCAGTGCTTTACCAACTGCTCACCGGCCATCCGCCTTTTGCTGGGGGAACAACCTTTGAAACGGTCCGGCTGGTTTTGGACACTGAGCCGCGGCAGCCGCGCCTCTTAAATCCAAAAGTAGATCGCGACCTGGCAACCATCTGCCTGATGTGCCTCGACAAAGATCCGCAGCGCCGTTATTCTTCGGCCCTCGCGCTCGCCGAAGATCTTGAACGGTGGCTAAAGCACGAACCAATTCGAGCCCGGCGGACTGGAATTTTCACTCGCGGACGAAAATGGGTGCGGAGGAATCCAGCCATTGCTGCTTTAATCGCGTCACTGGCCGCAGTCATTTGCTGGAATATTTGGGAAAGCGAACTAATCAGCCGTCCCGCCACAAAGAGTGTCGCAGTGCTTCCGTTCGAAAACCTCAGCCCCGATCCCGATAACGCCTATTTCGCAAACGGCATTCAAGATGAGATCCTGACGCGGCTGGCTAAAATCGCAGACTTAAAAGTCATTTCGCGCACTTCCACGCAGCACTATCAGAGCAAACCCAGGAATCTGCGCGAGATCGCGAAGCAGCTTGGGGTAGCAAACATTCTTGAGGGCACCGTACAAAAAGCGGCCGATGAGGTGCTGGTCAATGTTCAGTTGGTTAATGCGCGAACCGATTCCCACCTCTGGGCAGATAGCTATGATCGAAAATTGACCGACATCTTTGCAGTCGAGAGTGAAGTGGCCAAAGCCGTTGCCGACCAATTGCAGGCGAAACTCACCGGCCAAGAAGAACAAGCCATCGCCGCTAAACCGACGGACAATCCTGAAGCTTACGATGCCTATCTGCGTGGTCGCGCATTTGCAGGTGGCTCGCCGTGGGATAAGTCCACCGTGGAGCGTACGATCCAGTCATATCAAGAGGCAGTGAAGTTGGATCCCACTTTTGCGCTGGCTTGGGCACGTCTCTCCAGTGCGCAAAGCGGGAGTTACTGGCTAGGACTCGATCCAAGCCCCGCGCGGCTAGCGGCAGCCAAGGATGCCGCCGATCGCGCTCTCGCGCTTGACCCAGACTTACCGGAAACTCGCCTTGCTCTTGGCTATTATCGCTATTGGGGCCAGCGCGATTTCACCGGGGGGCTCGCGGAATTCCAGCAAGCTGAAAAGGGTCTTCCGAATAACGTTGATATCACCGATGCGATCGCCCTTGTCCAACGCCGGCTTGGGCATTGGGAAGAGGCGATTGACGAGTTCCGTCGTGTCGTTGAGCTCGATCCTCGCAACACCATGGCCTATATCTCTCTCGCGGTTACGTATGAGTCCCTGCGCCGTTTCCCCGAAGCTCTAGCCACACTTGACCGCGTACTTGCGTGGGAGCCGACGAATGAACTTGCCCTCGGTGAGAAAGCGAGTGTCTTCTGGGCAACGGGGGATCTCCAGGCAGTAGAACCACTGCTTGCAAATCCCGGTACCGAACCGCTCATACCCGGAGGCTCAACGATGCCCGTACGTGGTGCGCAGTCTTTGTTCCAGCGGCGTTATGCCGCGGCCATAGAGATATTCTCAACTGCGGTGGCCGCTGCAAAGCCGGACAACCCAAACATCGACGCCAAACTTTTTCTGGGTTTGAGTCAGCAGCGCGCCGGCGATGTCGCCGCGGCGCGCGCCACTTACCAAAGCGCGGTACTAGATATTCAGCGCGAGCTCAAGAAGGTCGCGCCGGATTCTTATCAGGCGGCGGGGACGCATGCCGCTTTAGGTCTGGCCTATGCAGGTTTGGGCGAAGCGGCCTCTGCTATCGCCGAAGGACAAAAAGCTATGGC
>DASQYT010000129.1:0-5926 GCA_035639075.1 Candidatus Elarobacter sp. | reverse complement strand
GGAGAGCAAAAATGCTCAGCTAGTGTCTTCGGCTGGCCGATCTCCGAAAAGAGTCATTGTTGACGACAACATCCCGGAGAAGCCCTCGCCCAGGAAACGCCGCCCGTCCAATCAATAAAGCAGTTCAGATTTTGCGAACGGGTTGACCGGAACACCTGAGCCAAGCTGGTGAAAAACCGCTATATCACTGGTTGACCCTGCTGTCGGGCGAACAAATAGCGCATAGTTGTGATAACGCCTGGTTTCAACAGCTACCACTGCAGTTATTAAGCGTCATTTAATAATCATAATCTAAGGTGTGATACTCAGTTCGGTCCACCCAATCAATCAAAAACCCACCTGGCGGAGCGGGTCTTTAAAACGGGCATCGTTGCGCATTGGATCAAAAAGTGGCGTTCGTTCCGCGAAAGCCGGCACAGTCGACGGACCTCACTACCGTTTATGGAATCACATACGATGAAAGGCATTCGCACAATGCTGCGTGCTGCAGATTCACAATTGATTGAAGCGCGACAGAACTTAGAATTCTCACTCATGGCTTCTCTAGCACAAAAATAATGAAATTCGGCACCCTCAATTCGTCCGCAAGCTCCGGGAAACGCGCCAGGCCTTCCGCATCCACACTCGGCTCGATGATGTCGTCAATTAGAAATCCGGATTTCCGAAAGCCGTTCACATACGTCGCAAGCGTACGATGGAAGTTCGTGAAGTCGCAATCCAGCATCCTCCAGTGGCGCTCGCTTTCATCGAAGTAGTGGTCGAGAATGACATGCTGTTTCGCGCCTTCGCAGGTGGTGTGCCACTCGCCAACTGCGGAGCGCATAGGATGCACGTTCGCAATCACGAATCGTCCGCCCGGCTTCAGCACGCGGAAGACTTCGCGCGTGTTGGCTTTGAAGTCGCACAGGTCGCACTGATTTAAATAAGAAACGGCAAGATCGAAACTGTGATCGTCAAGGAAGCTCAAGTCCTCCGCGTCCGCGACGCGATATGTGTCTTTTCCGGATTGCAGCTCGCGCGCGGCGTTGATCATCGGCTCGCACAGGTCAACACCGAGCACACGCTCCGAGCCGCGGTCGAGGAGAATCCTGCAGAAGCGCCCCTCGCCGCACCCGCTGTCGAGGATGCTGAGCCCGCGAACGTCGCCGCAGGCGGCCAGCATCGGCTTATCGAGCAGGCCATCGCGAGATGGCATGGTGTGCGTGCGGGCCTGCTTAATCCAGGCCGGAGACAGCCGAATCCATTCGTGGTTGAGATCGGTTGTGTTCATTGCGGTCGCTAGTTTACCAGCGTGCTTCGACACAAATCGATGGGTAGACCACTCAAGCCCGTTTTTGGCTTGAGTGCTATCGTGAGCGTTGGAGATAAAAGCGACCACAGAATTTGGGTTTGTAACGTCCGCGTATTGAACTTCGGCAGGGGGGCGGCAGAATCAGCGCGGGCGCGGGCGTGCAGAACTGTTTGAAGTATCCTTCCAGCCCAGCCGGGGTCAGCAGGATCGGCATGCGCACCCGATCAGAATGGATCTCATCAGAATGGATCTCAAAGGAGTGCGGGACGCCGCGCGGACTGAAGATCAGCGTGCCGGCTGTGCCGCGGATGGTCTGATCGCCGATCCACGCGGTGATCTCGCCTTCAAGGATGTAGAAGCTCTCGTCCTCGTTGCGGTGGATGTGGCGAGGCGGGCAATTGTCCTTGCGGGCGAGTGCATCGATTAGCGCGAATCGTCCCTGCGTCTGATCACCGGCGGCGAGGAAAGTGAGCAGCCAGCCGGTTTACCAGAAGGAGTCGTTGAGAGACCCTCGTCCCCAGCCGAATGGACTAGGTAGATCGGCTCCCGGCGTCGTGCTGAGGGGTGTTGTCATTGTATGATTTTCATATTGTGCGGTGCGGCGGGTCTGAGAATCGGAGAGGTCCTCAGTCGGCGGTGCTTCGCCTGACCATCGCCGCGTCGGAGAATACTTTCGTATGACCCACAAGGCTCCCAACCTGCGCCCGCAAACCGCACTCCTCGCTCATTTCCTTCACATTCAGCAGAGTTACGTTGAAGGCCTTGTGCGCCGGTCATCTTGCACCTCGGTCTTGCTCCTAATAAAATCGCCTTCCGCGGAGCTGAGAAATAGGGGATATAACCATGCAAGTTACACAGGAATATCCGAGGAAGTCCCCGCACCGTATCTATTATCCCGAAGACAGACTCCCGCTCGTGAAGCTCATCCCGATGGGGATACAGCACGTGATCGCGATGTTTGGAGGTACCGTGCTGGCGCCCATTCTGATGGGATTCGATCCGCGGGTAACTCTTTTTTTCTCTGGTATCGGGACCCTTCTTTTCCTCTTCATCACCGGTCTCAGGGTCCCCAGCTATCTTGGTTCGAGTTTCGCCTTCATCGGCCCGATCCTGGCCATCACCGGCGGCAATGCTTCAAGGATCCCGTACGCCTTGTGCGGAGTTGCGGGCGCTGCAGTCCTTTACGCTGTGGCTGCTGTGGCCACAATGCGCTGGGGGCCGAGTTGGATTGACCGCTTGATGCCTCCTATCGTGACCGGCTCAGTGGTGGCGATCATTGGCTTGAATCTGGCCGGTACGGCCGTCTCGGACGCCGTCAACAACGACCTGGCGATCAACGCTGCCTCGGATTGGGCCCGCGTGATGATTGCCACCGTCACTTTTCTGACAGCCGCCCTGGTTTCCATTCGCCTCCGAGGATTTCTTCAGATGGTGCCGATTCTCGTGGGTGTGATCGTCGGCTGCGCGGTCGCTGCGATATGCGGCGTGTTGGACCCGCAGAGCATCGCGCGAGTCGAGAGTGCGCCGTGGATCGGATTGCCCCCGTTTCAAGCCCCGGCATTCAGCTGGCGCGCGCTGGCGGCCATCGCGCCTGTCTTTGTCGTGCTGGTCGCCGAGAACAAGGGTCACATTGCTGCCATTTCGGACTACATGGGGCGAGATCTGAATCCATATCTTGGGCGCGCATATCTCGGCGACGCGCTGGCAACACTGGTTTCCTCTTTGGGCGGCGGCACGCCACAAACGACCTATGCGGAAAACATGGGGGTCATGGCGATGACGGGGGTATTCAGCACACACAATTTCATCGCAGCGGCGGTGATTGCGCTCCTGCTTGGGCTCTGCCCAAAGTTCGGCGCCCTGATTCAAGCGATCCCCAACCCGGTTCTGGGCGGCATTACCCTCCTGCTTTACGGGATCATTGCCTTGATGGGTATTCGCATTTGGATGGATGCCAAGGTCGACTTCACGCGCCACAAGAATCTGGCAGTGGCCGGCGTACCACTGATCGTCGCCACGGGATTAGGCGTGAAGGGTCTGACGGTCGCGGGGATGAACATCGCGGGAATTGCCCTGGGGACCGTGCTGGCGCTGGTCCTCAATTGGCTCCTTTCCATCGCAGACCGGGAATAGCCGATTTATCGGTAGGCTGGCAGCGGCGTGGCTACGCTCTGAGGGCTTTCATCGGAAACGCGTACCGCGAGCCTGTTTACGACATATAAGCGCCCGAAGCAGGGAAATGCCTGTCACCTTTTGCGATTGTCTCCGGACGGGCTACTCGGAAACACTCCTTGACTACTGTCTTCCCGGTACTGGGCAATCCTCGCCGACTTGCGAGACAATAGTCGCATCCCCGACATGCGCGCTCGCCCATCCTTAGTCCCGGCGCTCGCCCTTCTCGTGGCGCTCGCGCAAGGCACGCAAACTTCACGTCGCCTTTCTGTCGCCGTGCTCGATGAAAACGGAGTCGCCGTCCGCGGCGCCCGCGTCACGCTCCAGCTTCCGTCGCCGGCCCAGGCCCTCAGATGCGAGACCGAAATTTCCGGCCGCTGCGAGCTCTCGCACATTCCCTCCGGGCCTTGCCAGATTCACGTCGAGAAAGAGGGCTACTATGTCGCGAACTCCTCAGTCGAACCCTCTGGCTCCTCCGAAATCGAAATTACTCTCAACCATCTAAAGGAAATCAAGGAGACGGTCGACGTCCACGAATCGCCGCCCATGATTCCAGAGTGTGAAATCGACGCCGATGGTGCTGCGCCTCCTTACAAGACCTTCCGACGACTATTCGATGGCTTCTTTCGCTCAGCGATCCAACGGGCGCGACTCTCGGAGGCGGAAGTAGCGGCGTGGCTGAAGAGTCTGGAACAAGCCGACGCGGAAGGAGTCTTTCAAAACGGCGCGGTGGTTTTTACCGTCGTCGGCCAGAAGCCTTAGCTCGACCTTTGGAGCTATCGAAGCCGCCACCCGGTTTAGGAAATCGTCTCAAGTGGTGAAACATCGCCGACATTGTTATGGAATCATTACACTCAAAATCCCCCGACTCGGAAACCAGTCTGTGTCCTATACGTGGAGTCTCGCCAAGATTGTCCGTAAGGTTGAGTTCAAGCTACTACAAGTAAATGGATTGCAAACGGATCGCGCTCACTGGGACCGACTTCGGCGTGCGAAGTCTTAAACCTCCCGCACCCGAAGAAAACCCGCAGCTCTCAATAGAACTCACACCTCTACCGTGTCAATTTTGCGGTACAAACCCTAAACCCCTTTAGCTTCCTTGCTTTTCCGTTTTCTGCATCCACAAATCAGCTCGAAAATAGCCCATCTTTGGTGACGAGTTGGTGACGAGTTTTTGACGTGCATCACGAGTGCAACCCAACCGTACTGGCCTAAGGCGGCAATGGAAGACCACATCAGGCCAGCGGCACTTCGGGCAGGTATCACCAAGCGAGTGGGATGGCACACGTTCCGGCATACGTTTGGAACGTTGGTTAACACGAATGGGGCGGACGTTGCGACGACGCAAGCGCTGATGCGACATGCGAACGCCAGCATCACAATGGACAAGTACGTTCAAGCTGTGATGGCAGCGAAGCGGCAGGCTCAATCACGCCTTGTGAAAATGCTTCCGTTCCCAAACGTTCCCACGCGGTTGACGGATAAGGCTGCAACTGCTTGAATAAGAAGAACTGGGCGCTTAACTTAGCGGTGGAGTGCCATCTTCACACTCGCTGAAGCACGGCGAATCAGAGAGTTAGAAGGCCGCATGGGAGCGGAAAAGCACGTTCAGAGCAGGCGGGTACTGGTTCCGTTCCCGGATTCGTTCCCACGTTTGAGGACAGCCACATGAACGAAACGATTTATGAATGCGAAGTTAAGAAGTTGTTTCTAAGGGACGGCACAAAAAGATGGGAATGGGTGGTGATGCCGGTCGCAGATGCCATCCGCAACGGAGCAACCGAGTTCCGCTGTAAGGACCGCCACGGGTCCGTGAAACTCCACGGCAAGCATGTGGCGCATGGTCCGGCACCGCATGTTGAGCATAAGTCTCGGCAGGATTCCGAGCATTGCCCGGCAGGTTTCTACTTTAGACAGTGTCCCGGCAGAGCGGCTCGCTTATCGGTGCAGCCGGTCGCATAGAGGCTCATGTGCTGCACAAAAACGCAAAAGATCGTTACGACAAGTTGAAGAAAATCTTCCGCCGTCTGGGGAGCAATTTCAACCGCGATGACCTAGACGATTTCATCTCAACCGCTAATTCTCTTCGCGAGTGGATTCGGCGGGACCCCACGATGTCACAAGAGCAGCGGGACCACCTGGAGCGCTTTGTGGTTCCAGCGAGCCACCGATAGGTCGTCCCCGCGCACTAGTCCGGCTTTCAGACAGCGTGCCACGATTTCTTCAAACAGCTGTTCGAACAGCTTCGATTCTTGGAACCGTCCGTGCCGGTTCTTCGAGAATGTGGAGTGATGCGGGATCTCCTGATCGAAGCCCAGACCCGTGAACCAGCGCCACGCCAAGTGCATGCGCAGTTCTTCCAGCAACTTCCGCTCACTGGTGATGCCGTAGAGATACCCCAGCAGCAGGATCCGCAACAGCACTTCCGGATCAATCGACGGTCGCCCCGTTTCGCTGTAGGAT
>DASQYT010000128.1:0-6932 GCA_035639075.1 Candidatus Elarobacter sp. | reverse complement strand
AGATTGAATGATTGGAACACCATGCCGACGGTCTCGCGGCGATAGCGCGCGAGTTCGTCCGCTTCCAATTCGGCGAGGTTCCGCTCCCGCACGCGGATCGCGCCGGAGGTGGGGCGATCAAGGCCGGCCATCATGCTCAATAGCGTTGACTTGCCGGAGCCGGAGCTTCCCAAGAGGGCGAGGAACTCACCTTGTTCAATGCGGAGGGAGACAGCGTCGACGGCGCGAATAACCGTTTCGCCTAGCCGATATTCGCGGGACACACTCTCAGCCTGAATGAGCATGGGGGCAGTGGGCATGGTTGGGCCGCTCAATTCTATTACGCAAAGAGGATGGGGAAGTTACGCGTGTTAACCGGCTCCCTCAGAACGAATCGAGGCCATAGCAAGGGAGCCAGCACGGTTGGACAGGGTTCACCGCCAAGACAAATCCTGTCAGAGGTAAAAAAAACCTACAAGCTACTTTTGCCTGATCGTTACAGGCTGCAGCAGTTTGAAATCGAGCGGCGTCTCCGCGCTCAGGGTAATGTCCCGATTGCCGGTCAACCCAGCGCCGCCTGTGCCTGCTGCGGCGCCGATCAACGCACCGATGGCAGCGCCCTTGCCGCCTCCAGCAACGGCCCCGATAGCCGCGCCACCAGCCGCGCCACCGCCCACCATGGCTGCGGTGCGCTTGCCCTTGCCTTTGCTGGACATGGTTGCACCGGAGGTCTGAATCTCATGATTCTTCCCGTGGACCTCGACGCTGGTGAGCTCGAGAGCCAGCGCGGCGCCGCCTTTGAAGCGGCCGGCGGCCTTTGCCTCTCTCACAACGCCCTCTGCGCGAGCGCTCTTCGGAATGGCGATCTTTCCTTCGATTTCGATAGGAGATTCGACCGTCGCTGTGAACTTGTCCCCAGGTTTGCTGGTTTTCGAGCTAATGGTTTGATCCAAAACAACAGAAAGGACAGTGTCAGCGGGAATGACCAGAGGTTTCGGTTCGATGGCCTTCTTGACGGCGGTCTTTGCCGCTTCCGTCACAGACGGGGTAGTGCTGGTGTCCGGGCTGGACTGCTGATCAGCTGCTTTTTGGCATCCCACAACCACCGCGCCAATGGAAAAAGCACAGAGCGATAGTAGAGCAAGAAGACGGCGGTTCATTAAATCCTCCACGGGCTGGAAAGCTTTATTCTCTAAAGATACGCTCATCTGTTATGAAGTCAATTTAGTACGCGCAAATCGTCGAGTTCAAAAATGACGGCTTTGTCCCAAACTGGTACGTTTTGCAAATTCTGAGACCCAAGAATGGACCCATTTCGGTTTTGATTAGAGAACTCCAATCTTGCTGGGCTGATTCCAAAGGTCGCGATCGCAAAGAACCAAGAGAATCAGCGAATTGAAGAAGAGCGCGTGCGGGTGTGCGAGGGCAGTCGGTCGAATCGCGCACGAAGGCCCCGGTCCTGCCTTGGCACACAACTTGCACCATCTTTTCACGGGGGAGCCCTGCTGATTCGCGATCCAGGCCAAGACGACTCGTAATCGCAGATCGAGAAAATGAAAGACGGCAAGACAACGCCCGGTCTTCAAGACGTAGGGGCCAAGGCCCTCAGGGCGAATTTTCGCATCATCGAGCGGCGGGAATGGTGGCTGTGGGTAACTGCGGCTATCATCACGCTGCTGCTCACAGCCGCGCTGGCATCGTTTCTGCTTCCCAATTTGTCACCCGCAAGTGACTTCCATGCCCTTTATGTTCTTCCGCAGGCGGTGCGTGGTCTTGTCGCCCTCGTCTTCCTGTTCGACCTCTACACCATCTATCAACATTTGCAAATTCATCGCATTCGCCGGCAACTGATCGAACGAGAGGAGCTCTTTCATTTGATCAGCGAGAATGCGGCGGACATGATTGCCGTTGTGGATCTGGAAGGCCGCAGGATTTTCAACAGCCTTTCCTATCAAAGAATACTGGGGTATTCGCCTGAAGAACTTCAAGTGTCAACGGGATTTGAGCAGATTCATCCTGAAGATCGCGAGAAGGTCAGGAATGCCGCCAAGGAAGCCAGAGAGAGGGGAGCGGGAACCATTCTGGAATATCGCTTTCGCCACCAGAATGGCGATTGGATGGTGCTGGAATCCGTTGCCAGCGTCATTCGCAATGAAAGAGGCCAGCCGGAAAAACTTTTGATTGTGAACCGCGATATTACGGAGCGCAAAAAGGCGCAGGAGGCATTGTCGCGTTCGGAAGGGAGCTTCCGAGCTTTGGTAGAGGGAGCGCCGTACGGAATTTACCGGGCGACATTGACGGGCCAATTTCTGGAAGTGAATTCGGCCCTTCAAAGAATGCTGGGGTACGAAACCTTGCAAGAACTGTTCAAAGCGGATCTCGCGACGCAAGTTTTTCGTAACCCGGCGGACTATGAACGAATGAATGAGCTCCTGGCTGAGTCAGACGTCATGAACGACATCGAGCTGGAATGGAAGCAGCGGAGTGGCGAGCCTATCGTCGTACGATGCTCGGGCCACCGCGTGGATGGTAAGGATGGTGGTCCCGATTATTTTGAGGTATTTGCGGAAGATGTCACCGAAAGACGAACTCTGGAGCGCCAGCTTCGAATGGCCCAAAAGATGGAAGCCATCGGGAGGTTGTCGGGCGGGATCGCCCATGACTTTAACAATTTGCTGGGAGTCATCATTGGATACAGCGGCGTCCTGAAAAAGTCCCTGGACAAAAACCAGCCGACCTACGAATTTGCTACGGAAATCGAAAAAGCGGGCCAGCGGGCTGCCTCGCTTACGCGCCAGTTGCTGGCTTTCAGCAGGCAACAGGTTTTGTCGCCTTCCGTTTTGAGCTTGAATTCCCTTGTTTCCGACATGGAGAAAATGCTTCCCCGTCTTCTTGGCGAGGATATCAATGTGTCCCTGTCCCTGAATCCGGAACTTGGAAACGTCAAAGCCGACCAGAGCCAGATCGAACAGGTGATTATGAATTTGGCGGTGAATGCCCGGGACGCCATGCCTTCAGGCGGCAATCTCGACATCCAAACCACCAACATGGAAATAGACCATGCGTTCACACGCGATCATCCAGGCTCCAAGGCAGGGAGTTACGTGATGCTCTCGATCGCGGACTCTGGGACGGGCATGAGTCCCGAGACCATCGCGCATATTTTCGAACCGTTTTTTACCACCAAGAAAGTCGGAGAAGGCACCGGCCTCGGTCTCGCAACCGTGTACGGCGTGGTGAAGCAGAGCAACGGATATATCTGGGTGGATAGCGAACCGGGCAAAGGGTCGACATTTCAGATCTACCTCCCGAGATACCTGGACGCCGAGCAAGATCCCATTGCCAAACTCAAGTCCGAAGCAAGAGAGAAACCGCAAGGATCAGAAATGATTCTTCTTGTGGAAGACGCCGATCCTCTTCGGAAACTGGCGCAAACGTTTCTCGAATCGAATGGCTTCCGCGTGTTGTCAGCCTCCAGTGGAGAAGCAGCTCTAGAGATTGCAGCTGGTCACTCCGGCAGTTTCGACCTCCTGCTCACGGATGTGGTGATGCCTGGAATGAATGGCCGAGTTCTAGCCGAGCAATTGTCGATGCGCCAGCCCGGACTGAAAGTCCTTTTCATGTCCGGTTACACCGATAGCTTTATCGCCGGGCATGGAGTTCTTCAGGAAGGAACGAACCTTTTGCATAAACCGTTCACCGAAGAAGTCCTGATAAACAAGGTCCGCGAAGTTCTGGATGGTGCCAAGAAAGCGCTGCCCGCTTCGAAAGCGGAGTTAGACCACGTGGGAAGCAGTTCCCCTTCTCGCCGATAGGAGGTGCTGATAAATGGGAAAGCTCCTGATTGTTGATGATGACCAAGCGCTGCTGCGGCTAATGCACCTGGAACTTAGCGAGACCTACGAAGTCATTGGCACAGGAGAACCCGAACAAGGCTTGGCTCTCGCGCTGGAGCACCGGCCCGACGCCATCCTTCTCGATTTGCGCATGCCGAAGTATTCCGGCTATGAACTATGTCAGACGTTCACCTCGTTCAGCCGCACGCAGCCGATTCCGGTAGTGATTGTGAGCGGCGAAGGAGGCGCGCAGACCAAGGAACACTGCAAGCAGTTGGGCGCCGCGGCATACTTTGAAAAGCCCGTGGACTTTGACGCTCTCAAGACGTGCCTCAAGGGAATCATTAAGACCCCCCGCTACGTTTCCCGGACCGAGGTGCGGGTACGATTGCGTGTGCTGCTGAAACTTCGCGGCAAGGATGCGCACGCGAATGATTTCGATGAGGTTGCGACAACGGAAAACGTTAGCCTTACCGGGTTTTTGTGCACGTGCAACAAGGAACTCTCCATTCACTCCATGGTGGACGTGTACATGGCTTCGCGCGGCGGCGAACGCGTGGGCAAAGCGGAAATCGTGCACGCAGAGGCCAAGGCGGCGCCACTCTACCGCTATGGGTGCCGCTTCACCGAAAAAAATGGGCCGTGGGTCTTGCAGTAGCTTTTTCACGCGCGCGGCAAGTCACTACCAGACCACCTTTGCCGATCCAAATTATTCCCAACATCAGCGCATGGGTTTGATCATGCCGCTGAGCGCGTGAATGTCTCTTGCCGTTGCCATTCCATAAGCGTGGCTGGATGCCGTTTCGCGGCGTATGGCGTTCCAGACCTCGTCAGGAACGCTCAAGAAAGCCTCTGCTGTCTGCGTGTCGTACTGTTTTCCTGCTCCTCGTTCTATCACTTCTTGTGATGCTTTGAATGGAAGTGCCCTGCGATAAGGTCGATCGGAGGTCATGGCATCAAACGTATCCGCCACGGCGAAAATTCTAGCGCCTACGGGAATTTCCTCTGTCGTTAAGCCTCTCGGATATCCGCTTCCGTCCCAGCGCTCATGATGCGCGTAAATAATTTCCGCGGCCTCTGCAAGAAACGGGATGCCTTTTACCAGGTCGTACCCAATCTGCGCGTGCTGCTGCATCACCCGGCGTTCCTCATCGGTAAGAGCTCCGGGCTTGAGAAGAATCCCGTCGGAGATCGCCAGCTTGCCGATGTCGTGAAGCCACGCGCCCATGCCGATATTTCGCATCTGCGTCTCCAGGCCGCCCATGGCTCTGGCAATCTCCACGGAGTAGAGGAACACGCGCCGGGAGTGGCCGGCCGTAGGGCTATCGCGCAAATCAATGGCCGCGCCCAGGGCTTCGAGCGTGTGGTCATAGCTGCGCTCGATTTGGCGCAAAGCCTCTCGAAGTTGCTGGGTTTGCTCGGCAACGATTTCTTCGAGATGGTGACGGTAGTTTTCGACTTCCTGTTCCAGGTGCTTCACGCGCTTCGCGCGCGCGAGGCTGGCTGAAAGTATATTTCCATCCACCTGCAAGGGCTTGACGATGTAGTCGTCAGCGCCCTGTTGCATCGCTTGCACGCCGACCCGCAGGTCGTCTACTCCTGTGACCATCAGGAACACCAGTTGGGGATGGAGCCGCCTCACTTTCGCCAGCAGTTCCAGTCCGGACATTCCTGGCATTTGCAGGTCGGAAATTACCGCATCGATCTGGCTCGTTTCCAGGATGTGGAGCGCTTCCTCGCCGCCGGCCGCGGTTTCGCAGGGAAGTCCAAGCTGCGCGAGTACTGCGGCCATGACTTTTCGGACGGAAGCTTCGTCGTCCACGATCAGCACTCGAAGGGCGCCGGAATCGGGCGGAGTGACTGGGTCGGTGGTCAAATGCCGTTCTGCATCGTTGCTTATCACGAGCGTGCCACGACTCCCGCTATCCTGTTCAGAGAAAGGAAAGCAGGTGCACGCGGGAGACCATTTTTGGCGTGTTTCTATCCCTCGAAAGTCCAGCAAATTCAGGCAATTAGTAGCAGGCAAACAGCAGGTACATTCTGGAAGTTGAAAAATCGTTTCAGAGACGGATTCCTTCCCACAATGGAACGAAATGCAGTGTTCCGGCGTTAAACTTGAAATCGGCTGCACGTTCGTGATGCTCTTTGCGCTAACGGATAGCAGCATTGTCTTGACACTCTTCCGTACTCCGCCCAAACTGAATGCACCCCCTTCCAAAATCTAAGTGTTTTGTGTGAGCCGATGCGCATTCTTGTCGCTGAAGCTGACGCGCCGCTAGCGGAATTTCTGCGCCAGCGGCTGCAGCAAGAGCAATTTGCCGTGCATGTTGTTTCGAACGGAAAAGAAGCCGAACAACTGGTTTCCGACCCGGCGTACGATCTCGTGCTCCTTGATCTAAATCTGCCGGGAATCGGCGGGCTGGACGTCCTGCGCGGAATCCGCTCCAAGCGCCCGGATTTGCCCGTGGTGATCGTGACCGACTCCAGCATGCTGGAGGAGGGTGTTCGCGGGCTAGAAGCCGGGGCGGACGATTACCTCGCGAAACCGTTCGCCTTTGCCGAACTTGCCGCGCGCATTCGCGCCGTGTTGCGCAGGGGAAGCCGGACCGCGCGCTCGAGTCTCCACGTCGAAGACCTCGAAGTCGACCGCATCAGCCACACGGTGCGCCGCGGAACTCATGACATCGATCTCAGCCCCAAGGAATTCGCTTTGCTGGAATTGCTGATGCGCCACGAGGGCCAGCCCGTTTCCCGCACCGCCATTGTCGAGCAGGTCTGGAAACTTAATTTTGACACCATGACCAATGTCGTCGACGTGTACATCAACTATCTTCGCCGGAAAGTGGATTCCGGCTATGACCGCGCGCTGATTCGAACGATTCGCGGCGTCGGCTACCAGATCGGCGGCAACGGCCAGCATGCTTAACAAAGCGAGAAGATCGACCGCCGGTTTACTAAGACTAAGATCAATTCGCGCTGACTCGCATTTGCAATGAGATGCCGGGAAACTCTGGCGTTTGTCAGGCTTTGCAACTATTCCATGAATTACATGTTCTGGTGCTGGAGAACCCGTTATCGGACAGTGAAGGCCTTAGCTACGTTGCCCATGCTAAGCGA
>DASQYT010000127.1:0-2436 GCA_035639075.1 Candidatus Elarobacter sp. | reverse complement strand
TCTAACGCTTGTGGTCGCAGAATCTGTCGGAGTGAAGTCCGGCCTCGGCTGGTATGTCAGTTGGGCGCAGGGGTGGGCCGAATATGGCAAAGTCTATGCCGCCCTGATCATCATGGCCGCCTTCTTCTCAACCATCATGACGCTTCTGTTCAAAATCCGCGACCGCATGCTCGTTTGGCAAAAAGGTGTGATCAAATGGTAGCGCTCGCGGAAATCGAGGCATCCTCGCTTGGCATCCGGGAAGTTCGAAAGAGTTTTCCGGTGCCCGACGATCCTTTGCGCCGCTGGCCGGTTCTAGATGGGATTTCCTTCTCGCTCGCAGCGGGGGAACTGGTTTCCCTGATTGGCCCAAGCGGCTGTGGAAAGTCTACGCTCCTGCGCCTGATTGCGGGCCTGGAATCTTCCGACTCCGGAGAGCTTTTGATAGGCTCTGAGAAGATTACTCAACCAGGCGCGGAACGGGGCCTGGTTTTTCAAGATCCCAACCTCTTTCCGTGGCTCACGGTGCGCCGCAACATCCAGGCTGGATTGGTCGCGCGCGGGGTTTTACGTGAAAAGCGCCACGAAGTAGACGATTTCATGCGTCTCGTGGGCTTGGAAACCTTTGCCGACGCGTATCCGCATCATCTTTCGGGCGGGATGGCCCAGCGTGTCGCGCTCGCGCGAGCGCTTATCAATCATCCCAAAGTCCTTCTCTTGGACGAACCGCTGGGCGCGCTGGACGCTTTCACCCGCATGCGGATGCAGGATGAAGTGCTTCGCCTCTGGCAAGGACGCCGCACCACGATGCTCCTTGTCACACACGACATCGACGAAGCCATCTATATGAGCGATCGCATCATGATCATGAGTCCGCGGCCCGGCAGGATCGAGCGAACCATCTCCGTCGCATTAGATCGCCCGCGCCAGCGCAGCAGCCCAGATTTCCTGCGCTTACGCGGCGACATTCTCGAATTCGTTCATTTCGCCGGAAACGCTTCGATAGAAAACAAAAGCTAAATAGGCTGCCGCCGCCCGGTAGCCCCGCAGCGTCGCGCGACCATTTCAAGAAGTTGTCGATGTCGATCTTCCGCGACCGCGCGACCTCGATTCGCCCGGTTATTTGGAAAAACGCGACCGAATTTTCCGTGTCATGGGCATGAGTCTACGTGTCGGTGAAACTGCGGCCGCGTAATCAACCCGCGGTCGAAGTCCCGCAAAAACAACAACGCGGTAACATAATCTCGCCCCGCTCTCGTCAGGCACTAACCGCCCAAGTTAAGTGAGGACACTGTTGGCGGATCGCATTGCACAATGCATAATTTTCCAACGCCTCGCCGCCGGAGAGCATTAAAACAAAGATGGAACCGGCGAGGTATTCATGGAGAAGAACAGAAGTAACGATGGAAATTCCGGCGAGGAGATCGGAGTCGAATTCTCGCCGTAAAGGTTTCTGGCTAGTTGATAAACGAGAGGAATACTACCGAAAACAAGCGCGGCCAGAAACGGGATTTGGTAAATTCCGAGAGACGCGCGCAAAGCGAAGCGACGGACGAGATGCACCAGGATCGCCGCAGCCGCGAAAACGGCCATGACGGCTAGTCCTGCGACGATGGAGAACGGTGACCGATTCCCGAAACCGGCTCGCAGGCGGTTGATGTCTCAACTTTGGCGCATCGACGGTCAGTTACAGCATGCTCACCTTTCATCGCAGCGGCAGCGCTAGGTCAAGCTTTGACGAACCCTTGCCTCTGCTGATAACTCAGTCGTTGATTGAGTGGGACTTGGACGGCGTCGAATCTTGTCGGTGGTCTCCGTTACGCGCGCGCGTGTCCGGTCGCCCTTTTGACAAAAAAAGCCCGCTGGTCATGAGCGGCAAACGAAAACCGGACGACTTGGAACGCGAAGAAAGTTACAATGACCAAAATGATTAACAGTCTGCTCGACACCGTATGAGATTTCGGCGGACGAAACATGATCGTGTTTTGGTGGTCGGCATTTTCCAGAGCCCGAAGACCGGTCGGGCTGTACTGAAAAATCTCCATCGCACCCAGTTTCGCCGCGCGGCCGCGATCCACGCTTCGGCCAGAGGCCGGCCCCGGGTCGAGGAAAATGGGATATCGGCGATCGGCGGATCGGCCGCCACTGCGGCTTTCGGCCTGGCCCTTGGCGCATTCATCTTTTGGCAGCGCGGAATGCTGGCCGATTACCGGCTGGGCGGGTTGGCCCTCTTTTTCGTTGCGTTCGCGTTGGCGGGCGCTCTCACCGGCTGGATTCTCGTTCGGTTGCTTCAGGAGCATGTCGCTGCGGCGAGCCTCGCGCGCTGCGCGAGCACGATTCTCCCAGGCGAAACGGTGGTACTGGCTGAAGTTCGAGCCACCGAAACGTCGCGTCTGCTGGCAATCATGCGGGACGTAGAAGCAGAGGCGCCCGTGACGTTTGCTTTTCATTCGCCGC
>DASQYT010000126.1:0-10934 GCA_035639075.1 Candidatus Elarobacter sp. | reverse complement strand
TTTCACCGAAAAATCAAAACGGCCTCCGAACACAATCCAGCCCGTGGAAAATAGTCCCAAAAACAGCAATGCGAGCTCCGTGATCTGCCTGCGGCTCCAATGCACGCGAGGATTCTCCCACCAGAGGAGAACCAGGGGAGTGACGACCACCGCGCCAACCGCGTCCCCTAGCCACCACGTTGACCAGATGGAGCCGTAAGTCTTCCAGCTTGCCAACCCCACCACGGCGAGCGTGGTGACGCCAACCGTTGCGCTTATCATCGGGCTGACCATTCCCGCCAAAACCGCAAACTTATATATATCCTGCGCCCGTTGAAACGCTTGCTTCCCGGCGGCAAATCGCGTCACCAGACAGCTGCCGATAACTCCTTCGAGCGTGTTTCCCGCCGCAATAGCCAGCGACGTAAACGCGGAACCAGCCGTGGTCATATTCACCAGGAAAGCTCCCGCCAGGATGGCGGGCCAAACGCGGTACCCCAGGATAAGGAAAGCGGCAAGCGAGATGCCGGTGCAAGGCCAAATGGCGGTCGCGCTGGCGTTTACGTGGGCGAGTTTTAGCCCAAGTTTCCCGGCAGCGAAGTAAACGGCAGCCAGAACCACGAGAGTGGGTATGTTTCCCGGAAATCGTGGGCGGGCCATGCGCCTCCTCGATTCGCAGGGTGGCCTGCTTACTCAGTCTGTAGCCGTGGACAGGCTTCTCGTCAAGCACAGAAGTAGAGCGCTGAGCACCCTTTGACAAGTGTACTAGAACTATCAGTACATTTCAAATTGGCACTGGAACGCGGCTTCGGGAATCATCAGGATGCCCTGCTCACCCAACGCGATAATGCTCGCCTATGTCGTTGCGCGACATAGTTGCATGTAGAATCTGCAAATGGAGCCGACCTGATGAATCTCAATCATCCCGTTGTTCCTCTGCTCGGACGCTTGATGATGACGTACATCTTCGCGACCAGTGGGATCGGAAAGATATTTGGCTGGTCCGGAAATGTGGCGTACATGAGCACCAGACATTTACCGATGATTCCGCTGCTGCTCGCTGTGGCGATTCGTAGTTGAAGTGGCAGGTTCGCTATGTCTCGTAACAGGATACGAGGCGCGCATCGAGGCGTTTGTCATGTTCTGGTACACGACTGCGGTGACGATTCTGTTCCACAACTACTGAGTATCGCGGCTCGGGGAAATGGGCCCTGGGCCGGCGCGGCGATTCGTGAAGCGCCCAGTCTGTGAACAACGGCCGCTCCTCCATGGAGACGTTGAAAGCCGCTGAGGTCGCCGGTCCATTCCTGATGAAGCAATCTCGCGAAACTTTTGAATCTTGCCTGGGTCTGGGGCGCTCATGAATGGCCTCCAAGCGAGGACTCTAACAGACGGCCAGCCTGTCCCGAATGGGCGCCTTGGCCGTCGCACCTTTCTTGTCGGTCAAAATTTCCTAGGGAAAATACCTGAATGTAAGTTGCAGCTTTTCCTTTCTTGTCTGTGCGCCGGGGAAATGTTACGGATTCATTAGCCAACCAGGTTCTCTTGTGCGAGGACCGCCAGGAGCTTCCGCGAGTTTCGATTCTGGAAGGCATCTCGGGGGCACAGTGTCGAAAAGAAGCTTCTATGCTATCGCCTGCTCGGCGGCGGTGGGACTTATCCTGGTTATCTTTTTCTTGACGCGCCCGGCGGCGCTCAAAAGCCCGTCTGGCGATACCGCCAATAAGTCCTGGAACCGAGAGGCCATCGGGGCGACCTACGTGGCAACCCAGCTCAGAGAGATGGACAAAACTCATTCCACGTTGACTCTATCCTACGATCTGGAGAACAACACGGATTCCGATTTTCGCCTGGACGCTGGCCCAGGAATCGTGGTCCTGAGCAGGCTTGAAGCTGATGGGAGCTTGAGCCAGCAAGAGCCGGTGCGGCTGAGCTACCCGGTGTTTCTGCCGGCCAGGCAACATGCACGTCTGGCCATTGAAATCACGCAGCCATTCGCCTGGCCTTCCGAAGACAACCCCGCCTATATAGACAAGCTCAGGGAATTTGTGAAGCAGCGGTTGGCGAACGTCCAGGAATTCGTTCTTTTTGATCAATCCAGCCGCACCGAAGTCAAACTGCCTGGTGTGTGGCAGCAACTGCAGGAAACGGCGCAGGCGAGTTACTGATGTCTGGCAAACGAATCGACAACAAAGAGATGCCAGGCGAGCGCTCACCCCTAAGAGTGTTGGGACTCTCAAGCGCGTTGGCGCTTGCTACGGCGGGAAACTAAATTATGTCCATATCCTCGGCAATTCAGAATTTTGAAAAGCAGGCTAGCGAGCGGCGCGCTCGTTCTAGGGAACCGCTCAAATGGGTGGTCCTTACCTATTTCGGTCAGGACAATTGGGGCAAGCTGATTGACTTGAACGAAACTGGAATGCGCTTTGAATTCTATCAGGCCCCGTCTGACGGCAAGCGGATCAACTTTAAGTTCGAAGCAATAGGCCTTTCACCGGCTTCGTTTGGCGGCGAGACCATCAAGGAATCGTTCCAGGCGGAGGGCGACGTCCGATGGACGCTCGATTTTGAAAGGATTGCTGGGGTGCAGTTTGCCAATCTAGCGGAAAACAGCCGCCACCAGATTCGCAAGTGGCTTTCCATTGAAGCCTCAGCTGATACCGTTCCTGCAAACACCAACATGAAAAAGGAAGCGCCGGCTGCACTGCCAACGCCGCTCGAACCTCTGCCGCCTCCCGCTGAAGCAATCCTCAAGGTAGACGAGAGCGAGTCGCCGCCCGACATCGGCTATGCAGTGTCCCGTGTGCCAGTCGTAGATACATCCTCACCTCTCGTAGCAAAGATTCTCGAAGCAACCACGTTCGAGGCCTACTCCAGGATCTTCGAAGAGGAGGAAAAGCAGCAGCCAAAGACTTCTCGCCCAATTCCGCGTATGAGCCGAACTCAGTGGATGGGTGCAATGATTGGTGTGGCGGCAATGGTGGTGATTGTCGGCATCGGGATGGCTGTTCCCCGGCTTGTCCGAAGAAATCATGCCGTCGATCAAATTCCGACTCCGGCTGTCGGCAAGGGCGAAACCACTGGAGCCGAAAACGGCTCGGCGGCTGGGAATCCGCGCCCGTTCCTGGTGGAAGTCTTGGACGCCAACAACCGGCGGTGGCTCTTGTGGTTTGTCAATAACGGCCCCAGCGATGAAACGACGCAAGCCTCCTACAAATCCCCGTTGCCTTCTTCTGGTGCGTCTGTAAAAAGTGATAGCCGCCCAAAGCAACCCGCTGCCACAACGAAGTCTGCGACGCCTCACAAATTCACCTTGATTGTGCCCGAAGCAAACCGGCCCAATGCGAATAGTTCGGCTGCGAATTCTGCCTCTCTCGCAGCCCCGGTAGTTCGTGATGAGCTGCAGGTGTCGCCCGAGGCGCCGATGACAAGCATTCTTTCCACTCACGCCGCGCCGAAGCCCGTCTCCGCGTCTCCGCCTATTGGCGGCCAAGTTCAGCCGGCGCGCCTCCTCAAGTCAGTGCAGCCCGTGTATCCGCAGATGGCCCGATCGAGCCATGCAGCGGGGGACGTCACCGTGGACGCGCTCATTGATGCAGACGGCAATGTCACCAATTGGAAAGCCGTGTCCGGCCCGCCGATTCTGCGGCAAGCGGCCATAGACGCCATAAAGCAATGGAAATATGATCCTGCCCGATTGGATGGTCGGCCCGTGGCGATACACCTTACCTTGACGGTAAGATTTCACGGCGACTAGGTCACGCAAGGCGGTGCGGCAGTCCCGTTCGATTCGAATGTGGCACAGGACCCGTGTCAACTCTTCCAGAATCTCATGACTGCGGAGTAGTCCAGGTCTTCCTTGGCGGCTCCTTTGACGTAGTTGTAGGTTTCGCGTGCGGCAGCCGTAGCAGGCAACGCCACGCCAAGTTGATTGGCAAGGTCGAGCGCAAGACCGAGATCCTTGTGCATGAGGCGCAGCGGAAAACTCGGTACATATTCCCCCTTGAGAAGATTAGGCGCTTTGACGTCGAGTACACCGGAGCGCGCCATGCTCGATTGCATGACCTCCACGAGTCTTTCGCCCTGAATGCCCGCGCGCGTGACCAGAGCCAGAGCTTCAGCGAGCGCGTCCACCTGCAGCGCGAGAATCAAGTTCATCGCCAGCTTAACGGTTTGGCCAGCCCCGTTGGGGCCCAGATGAAACCATTTCTTCCCCATCACGCCCAGGATGGGTTCCGCCTCCTTCAGCGTATCGGCATCGCCGCCAATCATGAAAAGCAGCTCGCCTTTTTTTGCGCCCCAGTCGCCGCCCGTGACCGGTGCGTCTAGAAAACGCACACCTCGTTCCGCACAGGCCGCGGCGATCTTGCGCGCCAACGACGGCGAAATGGTGCTGGAGTCCACATAAATGCTGCCGCGCTTGACCGCTTGCATCGCGCCATTCGAACCCCACAAAACTTCTTCCAGCGCGGGAGGATCGCTGACTATCGTGAGAAGAAAATCGGCAGCGGCGGCAACTTCCTGCGGGGACTTTGCGGGTTTCGCTCCCGCGGCCACCAATTCATCGGCGCGCGAAGCAGTTCGGTTCCACACGGTGAGAGAGTATCCAGCCTTGATGAGATTCATGCCCATGGGGCGGCCCATCAAGCCAAGTCCGATTAATCCAATTTTTTTTCTGCCAGCGGATGATTCCAAAAGAGGCCTCCTTGAATTAGCGGGCGCAATGCAAGCCTGCGCATTTCTCAAAAAAAAGAGGACACGATTGTAGCCGAATCCCAACTGGAAAGTAGAGTCGGGAATCTTTCGAACCGATCAGGCGAACGAATCAGGCGGTCTTGGGACGGTGAGAGAGCGGTAGGATACCCGGCGCGCCACCAGCGGAAGCCGCAGCAGCGGCGCTGAGAGGCTTTTCGGCAATGTCGGACTCGACGGGAGCTTCGAGTGCAGCTTTGGAGGCTACTGCGGCAGAAGTGGCATTTGCGGAGGCCCCGGAATCGGGCTTCTCCACGATGCGCACAAGATACTGATAAGGGATTTCCCAGCGGAAATGTCTGTGCTGGCCGCGCTGGTCTAAATTCTGTTCGAGGAAAATGGAACGGCCGGAGTCGGCCACGAAAGTGCCGGAAGCCGGCAGAAGAATATCGCCGGCGCGATATTGCACCTCCACGCGGCGCCCGAGAAAGGCGGAGTAGCGAGCCATCCTGTACTCAGTCTCTGAAACCAGTAGTAATACGGTCAATAGTACGAAAGGACCCCTTACGCAAAACTGTGGAAAAACAGCGCAGCGAATGTGGAAAAAGCTGGTGTAACTCTGCAAAGCACGAGGATCGTGATTCGTTCGAATTCTGGAAAGTGATCAGCGGCGGGAAAGTTTGACCGCGCCGCGGCTGGATTTTTCCAGCGTGTCCGATTGGAGATAAGACTTCGCGCGCGCGTCGCCCTGAGAATCGGCAAAATTCCTCCCGGGCTGACCGGGAAGATCCACGAGCGCGCCGGCGACGGCTTCCGTAGTGTAAGAACCCATGGAATGGCCGCCGACGCCGATACGGTTGGCGTCAATCTTTCCCAGGAGTCCAGGCACACGCTTCCCGACCAAGGGTAGCGCATCCAGAAGGTAAGAAATATCCAGCGGACGGCTCTCCCAAAGAGCAGGTTTTTTCAGCGCGTCGCGCACTGCCTGCAGGAAGCGGATATTTTCTTCGCCTTGGTTGCGCCGGTGCACAGTGGAGTCATCATGAGTGGGCTGAATGGTCACGTAGCCGTAGCTCGCCCAGTGGCGCGTGAGTCCATCACAGCAATTCTGCGAGCCGCCGGCCCCGTGCGAAAAGACAATGAAGGGGTACTTCCCGGCAGGATTGGGATAAAAAATTCGCACGTGTAATTCTTTGCCACGCTTCGCATCGTGCAAGACGAGGTCTTCGGCTTCAGAGACGGCGTACGGACCTGGCTCCAGCTCGTAGCCATTCGCGTCACTCGAAGCTGGAACTGGAGCAGAGGGCGGAGGAGAGATGGCCCGATGTATTTCGGGAGTCGGCGCGGGAACACGATTCGCGGGCAGATTCCGAGCGCGGAAACCAGTGCCACCTGTGGGACGCGTGATGAAATATGCGGAAATCAAACTCAGAGTGGCGATTAACAAAACGTTAGTGATCCGGCGCACAGCACGGCGGCGGCGTATGTAGTCGCGCGGGAGAGGCGGCAAGAGCCTTCGAACGTGAGCCAAAAGGAACATGGCGCGTTTGAGCTTCGGCGAATTTTCAGCGGGCCTGGTTACAAACTCAGGCCGGATCAAAAAGTTTCGGGGCTGGTCTCTGACCACCTAACGGAACTTCCACTGTAAACCCAGAGGCTGGGAAGACTCGGTGAGCGGGCCATTGTCATTGTAGCAAGAAAAACCGGTCAGGGAGGCTGCTCAAATCCTTGACTTTTTCTGGAGGAAGGCTATTGTCTGCGTGCCGGGGTTTTGGGGATCGTGTACCCGAGCCGAGAGTTGGCGAGAGCTTAAGGCCGGGAAAAAACGCCGCAGCGATGCAGAGTGGGCTTCGCGACGGCGAGAAGTGAAGCGCGAGTGGTCGAACAAAAGAGACTCACGAAGGGCAGGGCTGCCCTCTTGCTGATCCTGTCCGCCTTGGGCGCGATTGTGTCCGCGACGATGCTGCACGGATGGCACGTCTACTTGGGGTTCGCTATTGTGGGAATTGTTCTTTTCATCGGATTCTTCCTCTGGAACCGCAAAGACTGAGTTCGCGTCTCTCGCAATAAATGGAGGTATCGGGCGATGCGCAAGGTGTCTTTGATTCCTATTGCGATGGCAACCTGCGGTTTGTTTGCGCTTTCTGCGGGCGCACAGGAAACAGGGAAAGCCGCGAAGGCTGCGGCTTCCTCGACGCCCACAATTGATCAGTCACTCGAATGGAAAAACGCGTTCAGTCCAAAAATTTCGCCGGATGGGAAGCGCGTGGTTTACGAAGTGCAGAAGGCCAATTGGGAGGACAACGCGTTCGACAGGAACTTGTGGATTGTGGACGTTGCAACCGGCGAATCGCACGCGCTGACTTCGGCGAAAAAATCGAGCACCAATGCCGCGTGGTCGCCGGACGGAAAATGGATCGCGTTTCTTTCCGACCGGCCCGGACAAATCAAGGACACGCCGGAAGGCAAGAAACAACTCTACGTTATTTCCGCGGACGGCGGCGAGGCGCAGCAAATTACCAAGACTGAAAATGATGTGAATGCTTTCGATTGGGCGCCGGATTCCAGGCGCATCGCTTTTTCGATGTTGGACCCGGAACCAAAAACGCTGAAGGACCGCAAAGAAAAATACGGCGAATACTCCGTGGTTCACACCGATTACCAGATGGCGCATCTCTGGATCATCGATCTGCCGGACAATTCGGTGAACGCCGCTCCCGAGGCAAAGCGCCTTACGGAAGGAGATGCGTTCAGCGTAGGGAGTTTCGCGTGGTCTCCTGATGGAACGCGCATCGCGTTCAGTGCTCAGAAGGACTCGGACCTGATTTCCTCTTTTTCCGAAGATATTTACGCACTGAAAATTGCAGATAAATCCGTAAAGAAAATTGTGGACGCGCCGGGGCCGGACTCGAATCCGAAATGGTCGCCTGATGGAAAAAAGATTGCATTCGAGACGGCGGCAGGCGCGAAATTCTTTTACTACACGAATGCAAAGATCGCCGTGGTGCCCGCGGAAGGCGGCACGCCGCAGATTCTGACGGAAGCGTTCGATGAAGATCCCGGACTTGTCGGCTGGGGACCGGACGGAATTTATTTCGCCGCCGAACAGAAAACCTATGCGCATCTTTTCCGGCTCAATCCCGCGACAAAAGCAATTGAAAAACTGAGCGCGCCGGACCACCTGTCATCTTTTTCGTTTTCGTTTTCGCAGGATTACAAAGTAGCCGCGTACCGGGCCGCACTCGAAAATCAATATGCGGAAATCTACTCCTCCAAAGTCGCGCCGTGGGAAGGTAAGAAACTGACGGCCATGGGCGATCAGCTCAAGGGTTTCACGCTGGCGCGCCGCGAAGTGATTTCCTGGAAATCGGCGGACGGAACGACGATTGAGGGAGTCGTTTACAAACCGGCCAATTTCGATCCCAACAAGAAATATCCGTTGCTGGTGGTGATTCACGGCGGGCCCACGGGAGTGGATCAGCCCATCGTGAACGCGGACCGCTACTATCCAACCGAGCGCTTCGTGGCCAAAGGCGCGCTGGTGCTGCGGCCGAATTACCGTGGCTCGGCGGGCTACGGCGAAAAATTCCGCGCGCTGAACGTGCGCAATCTCGGGGTCGGAGATTATGCCGACGTGATTTCCGGCGTGGACGCGCTGATCGCCAAAGGCTGGGTGGACAAAGATCGCGTGGGCTCGATGGGCTGGAGCCAGGGCGGCTACATTTCCGCGTTCATCACCGCGTCGAGCGACCGCTTCAAGGCCGTTTCCGTGGGCGCAGGAATTTCAGACTGGATGACGTACTACGCGAACACGGACATCACGCCGTTCACGCGCCAGTATTTGCACGGGACGCCGTGGGACGATCCGGAAATTTACAAGAAAACTTCGCCGATCAGCTACATCGCGAAGGCCAGAACGCCTACGCTGATTCAACACGGAGAAAATGACCGGCGCGTGCCGATTCCCAACGCGTATGAGTTGCGGCAGGCGCTGGAAGACCGCGGCGTTCCGGTGAAGATGGTGGTGTACAAAGGGTTCGGCCACGGAATCACGAAACCGAAGCAGCAGCGCGCGGTGATGGAAGAAAACGAAAAATGGTTCGCGCAATACATCTGGGGCGAAAAACCGGAAGAACCAAAATCACCCGCGCCGAAAGCAGAAGAAAAGAAATCCACTGCTGCGATTAATCCATAAATATCGACCAGCGAATGTGATCCTCCTAGCTGGCGACATTCGACTTTGCAGCACGGCAGCGCGTTCCTTTAACACTACAACGGCATGAACACTGCATGACATCTTCCGCTGAACTTCCAAACAAGATGAGCGCGGGATTTCGCGAGTGGCTGTTCGCGCTGGGCGTTTCCCTGGGAACCGCGCTGCTGGTGATTGCGCCCTTTTTCTGGCTGGGAAACGCTTCGGGACACGACTTCGGATTTCACGCTGCCTCGTGGCTGGATGCCGCGGGGCAGTGGAAAGAAGGGATTTTTTTTCCGCGATGGACGGAGTGGGCGAACCACGGATTCGGCGAGCCGCGATTTATTTTTTATCCGCCGCTTTCGTGGATGCTGGGAGCGGCACTGAGTTTTGTGGCTCCGTGGAACGCGGTGCCGGGAGTTTTTATTGTCATCGTGCAGACGATGGCAGGGCTTTGTTCGTTCGCGCTGGCGCGGCGATTTTTGCCAAGGAATGCGGCGCTTTTTGGAGCAGCGTGTTACGCGGCAAATCCTTATGCGCTGCTGGTCGTTTATATGCGCAGCGACTTTTCGGAGCAACTGGCATGCGCATTGATGCCGTTGGTCGTGCTGACCGCGCTGCAGCTCTGCGGCCTGGTGGAGAATCGCCGGCGTTCGCTTTCGCGGGCGACGGCGTTTTTCGCGTTGGCATTCGCGGCGGTGTGGCTTTCCAATGCGCCTGCCTCAGTGATCGCGAGCTACAGCGCGGCGCTCATTTTTGCGTGGGCTGCGCTTGAGAAGAAATCGATGCAGCCGTTGTTGCGCGGCGCGGGCGGACTGGCGTTGGGCTTTGCGTTGGCGAGCTTTTACCTAGCGCCGGCGGCTTATGAACAGCGCTGGGTGAATATCGGGCAAGTGCTTTCCTTGGGCCTGCAACCCGCCGACAATTTTCTCTACACGATGGGCAACGACCCGGAACACAATGTATTCAATTGGATCGCGTCGAGTGTTGCGGTCCTGCTGCTGGTGATGACAGGAATCGCGGCGATTGCGGCACTGCAAAGGACTATGCAGGGACAAGAAAGCGACGACAGAAAGAAACTTTGGCGCATGTTGCTGGAACTTTCCGCGGCGGCGGCGATTCTGATGGTCAGGCAGAGCGCGTTTTTTTGGGCGCACCTTCCGAAACTGAGGTTCGTGCAATTTCCGTGGAGGTGGATGGCCATTTTGGCGGTACCGTATGCGTATTTTTCGGCGGCCGCGATGATGCGGCAGCGCATGCGTTGGATCTGGTTTGCGCTTGTGCTTATCGCGGTTTGCGGAACGGCGACGGTGCTCGTCAAGAAAACGTGGTGGGATTCGGATGACATTCCATCGCTCCAGGAAGCTGTTGCGAACGACCAGGGTTTCGAGGGCACCGACGAATACGATCCCGTGGGCGACGATCATACGAACTTGCCGGAAAAGTCGGCGCGAGTGCAGGTTCTGCCCGCCGAAGAATCCGGAGGTCGCGCGCCGCAAGCGGAGATTCGTATCGAGCGTTGGACCGCAGAAGAAAGAGTGGTGCGGGTGATCTCGACCGAGCCGCTGCGTGTGGGACTGCGGCTGTTGGACTATCCGGCTTGGCACGTGGAAGTGAATCGCAAGCCGGTGACGTCAGAGCACGCGGAGAACAACGGCGAGATGATCGTGGCCCTCGCTCCGGGGACGCAGCGCATCACGGCACGGTTTGTGCGGACTCCGGATCGAACGCTGGGGAGCACCATTTCGTTGTTGGGCGTGCTGACGCTGCTGGCGCTGTTGAATGCCGGCGGCGTGCGGCTGCTTTCGGCAAGCCCCTGAGCACCATTTCGGGATCGCAAGCGAGATCCTTCGTCGCGATGCTCCTCAGGACAGACACCCTTGGTGGGGTCTCTGTTAACAATAACTGCCCCCATCCCCCTGTTTTTCGTAAGTGTCTCTTAGGGCCTGCGGCCCGCGAAATCTCATGAAAATCACTCAGAGGTAAGATCGCAACGGCCTGGAGCGGCGAGGTCGATGCAACAGTGGAGGAAGTTGAGGCCGTGTAAGTGTCTGATCCGGAGCGTGCG
>DASQYT010000125.1:0-5014 GCA_035639075.1 Candidatus Elarobacter sp. | reverse complement strand
TGCTTCTACCGCGGAATCGCCGAGAAAAATCTTGGCGCGGAAATCGAAGCCGTCGGCGCGTCGAGCGATTTTTTCGCCGGAGTGCTGATGGCGGGCTGGACCGAAGGAATCACTTTCGCGCTGGGAGCCTCCATCGCGACGACCAAGGAATGGCTCGGGAAAATAGGCGGGTTTCAGGCCATAGCGGATACGCTCGCGGACGACTATGAACTCGGCAGCCGCATTGCCAAAACGGGCGGCGAGGTTGTTCTCGCTCGCGAAGGCGTCTGGACCATGTATCCCGCGCAGACATTACGCGGCTTCTGGGACCACCAACTGCGCTGGGCGCGCACAGTGCGATTGTGCAGGCCACTGTCTTACGCGGGACTGCTTTTTACGCAGGGACTGCCTTGGGCGCTGCTTGCGGCCCTTGTCGCGCCGGTGAAGTGGATCGCGGGCGCTTATCTGCTCGCGTATTTGGTGCTGCGTTTTGCGGTGGCGTGGACAGTAGGAGTTTGGGGCGTTGGAGACGAAGTGCTACGCCGCAGATTTTGGCTGGTGCCGTTGCGGGATGCAATGCACTTTGTGATCTGGCTGGCGAGTTTCGGTTCGAATCGGATTCGCTGGGGCAACCTCGAGTATGTGATTCGGCAGGGACGGATGGTACCGGTTGGCGGCGTCGAAAGGCCGGTGGCAAGGCCCGCGCAAGATGTTCCACGATCGTAGATTTGCAGTTCCGCAGCGTGAGACGCGCGGTTGACGACCGGTGAAAACCCGATTAAATTAGTAACTGGAATCGTGTGTGCCCCGATCATCGGGAACGCGCTACGGTTCGTTTTTTTCCAGCTGCGCGTGGGAGATCGTCCAACGGTAGGACTCCAGATTCTGGATCTGGCTATCTAGGTTCGAATCCTAGTCTCCCAGCCAATCTTCTCTCCGTCTGGACCACCCAAGTTTCCTTCATCGTGAGATGGCCTTTCCGAATTGATGACACATCGTTGAAGAAGCTTCAAACTGTCTTCTCATGCAGGACACTTGTAGGAATTGACTGACAGCGTGATGAACCATTTTGCGACTTGTTGGCTACTCGCAAAGCTGCTTGCGCTGGCTGGCTTTGAGGCGTATTCTCGCTTGCGACAACCGACAAGCTCAGCCGGGTCGGCCCACCAAAGAGCATTAGAAGGCTCGACCGATTCAAGTTCGCAATCCTCTCGTGGCTTCAGTACGGCAATATGCGGCGAGTATCGAGCGGTTGTCCGGTAGGGTTCGAGAACTGTGGCCACGAAAGATCTCTCCTTTGCGCGTTTGGCTCAGCCGCATCCCGCAGAGCCTGCCTTAGTCATTTCCAGCGCACCCGATGAAGAGCTGATCACGCTAATGAAGTCCGGGCGCGGGGAGGCTCTGAGCGCGCTCTTCGATCGCTACTTCCGCCTGGTACTATGCGTCGCTTTGAGAATCCTCAGAGACGCCGGAGAAGCCGAAGACCTCATGCAGGATGTATTCCTCGAGATTTACAAGAGGGCGTGCCTGTTTGATGCCAGCAAAGGAAGCGCGAAAACGTGGATTCTGCAGTATGCGTATCACAGGAGCATGAACCGCCGCCAATACCTTATCGCGAGAAGGTTTTATAAGTCGGAAGAGATTTCGGCGCTGGAACTGGGAAGATGGGAACCGTCCTATTCCCCGAACGGCTGGGATGGGCTGACATGCGAAGAGCGCAAACGGATGCTCAAAAAAGGGATGGAAAGTCTGGGGGACAAGCAAAAAAGGGTGCTGGAGTTGGCATACTCAGAAGGGCTCTTGATTAAGGAGATTGCGGAACGCATGGGCGAGCCGGTCCAACAAGTTCGAAGTTATTACTACCGGGGATTAAAGAAGCTGCGAGAAGTCTTGCATGAAACGAGCAAGCAAGACGGCCCCGGTGCCAAAGGCGCTGGAGCAGCAGATTGATGGAGCATGAACAATACGCGGAACTGATAGTCCTGGCCGCCGGGGGGCAGCTTTCAGGGGAAGAATACGACCATCTGAGGGCGCACGTTGAAGTGTGCGCTTACTGCCGGCGCGAGCTTGCAGAATACCAAGACATGGTTTTCACGCAATTTCCTATCACTGGCTTCGAGCGGACTGGGGAAGCAGTTGGGGCCCAATTCGCAGAGGCGGCTCACGACTATAAGAACAGGTTCATGGCGAGAGCTAAAGCGGAAGGGATCCCACTTACCATTGGGGAGGAAGCCTCCAAGAAGACCTTCTGGGCCGCGCTCGGGGCGAAGCTGGCTTGGTCTCCTTTGTATGCGTATGCAGCAGTCCTGGTGCTGAGTTTATTCGGCGGGTTCGTCGTTTACCGTTTGCATGAAGCCCGAACAAGGGAATTCGCGCAGTCTAGAGAAAAACAGGACTTGCAGGATCAAATTTCGGCTCTACGCATCCGGAATTCTGAGCTGGACGGACGAGTTTCAGAATTGTCGAAGATCAGCGGCCAGAGCACTGAAGCAAAGGCCCAGTTGTCCGCGACTAGATTGCAATACACGGAACTGGAAGCGCGGTACGCGGCGCTCGAAGCAGAAGTAAAAGGTGCAGCCTTGCGATCTGAGGCTTTGCAGGCGGAAATTCAGGGAGCGGCGAGCAGGGAGCAGAGCCTATCGGCTAAATTGGAAGATACCAAGCTGTCGCTCGCCAGTGTGAGCAGCGAACTCCAGAGCCTCCGCAAGGCGCGCACGGTTGAAGTTGCCAGTACGACCGATCAGGTCTCGCGAATGAAAGAGCTGGCAGCACAGCTCGGAGACGCCAATGATTCCCTGGATCGGGCCAAAAAACTATTGGCGGCGGACCACGATATACGGGACTTGATGGGCGCAAGAACCCTCCATATTACCGATGTTTATGACGTCGATTCGCACGGCAAGACGAAGAGCCCGTTTGGCCGCGTATTCTACACGGAGGGGAAGTCGCTGATCTTTTATGCTTTTGATTTGGGGAAGACCAAACGAGCTTCGTTCTCGGAACGGTCGTACCAGCTATGGGGCTATCAAGAAGCGTCTGGATTGTCCACGCAGAGCCTCGGGATGCTTTACCAAGACGACCAAAAGCAAAACCGGTGGGTACTCAAGTTTAACGATCCCGCAGTCCTTTCGGCCATTGACGCAGTTTTTGTTACGGCAGAGCCACCCGGCGGAAGCGAGAAACCCACAGGCGCCAAATTGCTCTACGCCTATCTCAACACAAAGCCAAACCATCCCTAAGTTGCTGGCTTGGCTTGGTTTGTGGTCAATTCGTTCGTGACATGCGCTTCCGTGAGAGCCAATCGTCGCCAGAGTGACGGGTGCAGGAATACTCCGACATTTCCAGGTTGAAATCTCCTACAAGAGAATCGGGAATTGGCGGGCAGATACTTTCTTGCATTGCGTTCAGGATGCCCAAGGTGAGCGGAACGCGATTGCGATTCCTCTAGCGCTGTACTCCAGAGATTTCCTCCAGACCCTGACCAAGCCCCTTTGGACTCATCCAGCCATGTGATCGCTCACTCAGCGGGAGCAGTCTCGAGCTCCGCGGTGCGAAAAAGAAAAGAGAATCAGCTGTCACAAAGTGCCGATGAAAGAGGCACTTATAAATAGCAGGTTACGGGGTTATTCCAGGGGAGGACAGCATACATGATTAAGCGGTGGGGTGTGCAGATACTTGTGTGTCTGGCGGCGCTTCTTTGTGCGTTAGCCGGGCCAGCTTTCGCAAACGAACTCGCATCGATCTCTGGACGAATAACGGACTCTCAGGGACTCGTTCTTCCTGCTGTGAAGGTCGAGGCCGTCAACATCAATACCAACGTTGCGTATTCCGGTGAGTCCAATGGGGATGGGCTGTATCGAATTCCCAGTGTGCCTCCCGGGGTCTATCGAATAATCGTGCAAAAGAACGGTTTTTCACAGATCGTGAAGCCCAACGTCGAGTTGCACGTGCAGGATGATGTTGCCCTGAACTTTGGAATGCAGGTCGGCTCGGTCAGCCAGACGGTCACGGTCGAAGGTGGAGCGCCGATGATCAACACCACGGGTGCAGCGGTCGGGACAGTGGTGGATCAAACGTACATAAAGAACATGCCGCTGAATGGCCGGAGCTTTCAGGATTTGATCCTGCTTGCGCCGGGAGTCGTGACGCAGACGACGCAGCTCAACTCGACCACCGTCGGCGTTGGCAAGACGGGAGAGTTCAGCGTCAATGGCCAGCGCACGGAGTCGAACTACTATACGGTGGACGGCGTCAGCGCAAACACGTCGATCGGCGGGACGACCGGAGGATGCCTTGCGCTGGGCTGGTCGGCTGCCAGCGGTTCGGTCGCTGCTTCGACGGCTTTGGGGACCACGCAGGCGCTGGTCTCTGTGGATGAACTGCAAGAGTTTCGAGTGCAAACGTCAAGTTATTCCGCCGAGTACGGGAGGAACCCGGGCGCACAGATTGCGTTTGAGACGAAGTCGGGTGTCAACCAATGGCACGGCACGGCATACGACTACCTGCGAAATGATTTCTTTGACGCCAACGACTACTTTAACGACTATCTTCGCGCGGTTGACCCCACTTTGACGAAACCTGCGCTTCGGCAGAACGATTTTGGCGGCACCCTGGGGGGGCCGGTGAGAATTCCGGGCGCGTACAACGGAAGAGATAAGACATTCTTCTTTGTGTCTTATGAGGGACTTCGCTTACTTCAGCCGCAGCCTGCTTCTACGATGGCGGTGCCAGATAACGCCCTGCGAACCAATACTCCAGCGCCGCTGAATCAAGTTCTGAAGGCGTTTCCGGTGCCGAATGGCCCCGAACTCCTATTTCAGTGTGATCCGGCAAGTGATCCTAATTGCCCGGCCTCAGGCCAGGAGCAAAGCGGCGCTGCACAGTTTGTGGCAAGCTGGTCCAATCCGAGCTCCATCAATGCGACGAGCGCGCGGTTCGATCACGTGGTGAACGATAAGCTGAAGCTGTTCTTCCGGTTCAGCAACACCCTTTCCAACCAAACTGCGTTAGGAGTGGGAGGCGGAACTCCCAGCAT
>DASQYT010000124.1:0-2029 GCA_035639075.1 Candidatus Elarobacter sp. | reverse complement strand
ACGGAAGCCGGCTCGCGCCACCAGCATGGCCTTGTGAAAGGCTCTCTCAGCACAGGCCACAAGCCGCTGGCTTTCTTCCGAAATCTTGCCCACTGCCACAGTCTCTGCCGCATCCGCCATGAAGCCGTCTTTTTCAATTGTGACGTCGAGCTTTACCAGATCGCCTTCCTGCACCGCGCGCTCGCCCGGAATCCCATGCACCGCCTCTTCATTCAAGCTGATGCAGTTAACTCCCGGAAACTTGTAAACCAGTTGTGGCGCCGATTGCGCTCCATGTTCGCGCATCACCGACGCGCCGACTTCATCTAGCTCCGCCGTAGTCACGCCCGGCCGCACCGCGCGCTTCATCGCTTCTATCATCCGCCGCACTATTGAGCCCGCAGCGCGCATCGACGCCAATTCTTCTGGAGTGTTGATGGACACAATGCCTCCGACGATCTCTTTTCTTCCTTAGCCTAGCTCATTGGATGCCCGCCTCGGGCGAAAAAACACAAGCAGAACGAAACCAGCGACATAAAACGGCATCACCTGAGCTAGGGAAAAGCTCAGGAATCGCAGGACAAGTCCGTAAAGCGCAATAGCCTCACAGACCGCGTAGGTGGCAATGTAACCGGCCCGCCAGCGATTTAACGAGACGCGATCCTCCGGCTTTTGAGCCAGCGTTTGTTCCGCCCGAATTACCATAACCCGACGAACAAGGAACATCGTGGCGACCATGGCCACAACCATCAAAGTCATTGCATAGTAGACGACCAGGTTAGCGAGCTTCGCAGGATGCGCCGTTCGCTCCCCAACCAACACGTAAAGCACGATAGAAATCAGCATCGCAATGCGCACGGTGCGCAACATTTTTAGTGAGGCTTCCATTGAGCAGATTGTGCCTGACCCGCATCGCCTGATTGCGGAAATTTTCAGCACGTGTCGGCATTGATAACAGCGCGGTTACTGTCCATGGCCGCTCAGCCCCGGCCGCAGCCGCAGGAACACGTGGAACGAGACGGGACGATTTCCATAGACTGGATCAAGAACGTCCGGCTTCGAATAGAACACGACGTCCGCTCCCAACCCAAGCTGCCAGTGATGGTTCTGCACGAGATCGCGCACGCCGCCGAAGGTGTATGCGCCAATGCGAAACGAGGGATGCGTGGGAGCCTCCGGAAACAACTCATCTTTATCCACCAGTTCTAGCCGCGTGTAGGCATAGTTGCGCTTGCGGAAGTTCAGGGTTGATTCCAGCAAGTAGCTATTTTGCACCGTGTCATCCAGCAGCTTGCGTTTTCGTCCCCAAATGAGCGACGTCGCCCAGTTGCCGTTTGTCAGCGGTCGATTGTATTCGAGCGAAGCGCCTTCGCGACGCTCGTTGCCCGGCTCCAGTGCTTCAGGACGCTGCAAGTAGCCGTAACTGTATTCCGCTACCCAATTACGCGTGGGTGCGGCACTCACACGAAACGACCATGAATTTAGCGCGCCAAGCTGAATGTCCCAGCGGTCTTCATCTGGTTCGTGACCATTGAAGGCTGAACCTTCGATCTTGAACCGGTCAATCACAAATCCAGTCGTCACCACCCCAAAGCTGGTATGCGTGGAGTCCTGCAGATGGTGGCTCAGCGGCGCCGCCGGATTCTCGGAAGCTGATTCTCGATGGATGTACGTGACCGGCCCGAGCGCCGGTTCGGCGGAAGGGCCGCCATAGAAAAGCCACGAAATTCTCTCTGTAACGGGAACCGTGTACAGCATAGAAAGCTCGGCGAAAACATTATGAGGGTGCTGATGATCGATCAAGGGCTGGCCATGATAGGTTTCTCCGGTTTGGAACAGCTCCGGGAAGCCGGGATGCGGCGAAGTCAGCGACTCCACAGAAAACATCTGGCGAAAGAGCAGCGTGCCTGGGCCGAGCTTGTGCTGCTCCATCAGCATCAGATAATTCACCGACTCGGCCTTGCCTTCTCCCCGTGGCCCACCCTGCTGGTTATAGGTCAGAAATAAAGCTCCATGTGCCATCAGATCCCAACTGCTGCGCGTGGTCATC
>DASQYT010000123.1:0-24539 GCA_035639075.1 Candidatus Elarobacter sp. | reverse complement strand
CGTCAGGTTTAGTTTCTGAAAATGCGAGGCCGGCCTGGGCTTGCTCACACCGGCGATGGTGCACTACGGCCAAGCAGGAAGCGTGTTGCAGCAACGTCAAGCCGTGCTCGATGTTGCTTATCAGCTTCATCCGGAGCGCTTCGTACGAAGCGCTCCCAAACCACCCCGATGTTCAGGACCTCATCACTTCGCTGCTGCATCGCTCTCGCGGCACTCGCGAAAACGTTGTGGATGACCTGTTTCGGCTTTTGGACGAAGCGCGGAAGCTCTATCCCGGCGTTCCCACCCTGCGGAAGAAACTCGATGCCCATCCCTTCGTCGAACAGGTTATGGGTCACATCGCCTACAGCGGAGAAGTTCGCTTTCGAATTTGAGATTTTCAGGCTAACTCTTGTCCCCTTGGGGGAAGGAACCCTAACTGTGACGAAGCAACCGCAGAGACTCAAGTTGCGAGTAAGGGAAATGAGTTGCTTCCGTGATTCTACATTGATCATTTCCACGGCGCTTACGAAGTGATGGCGGGTGCGCGACGCCGTTCGATCTGCGTGGGGCGTCGGATGCTCAGCTGGTTTTTCTCTCTTGGGTTAGTACTGTGCACGCTGTAGTAGGCCATGTTCACTTCACCTCTGGAGCTGAGTCCTTTTTGCGCCGGTTTCAAGAGGGGGGCATTAAGGGCTCTTGCTGCTCCGATCCTAGGGTGCACACGATTACGAAGCTATCTAGGGAAATACCCTAATGTCGTTATTTCATTACTGTTCAATTAAGGTGCCGAGATATTGAACGAAGGTGTGCAAAAGTGCTCAGTCGTGCAGAACGTACGCTTCAAGTCACAATACCCTTTTCCGGCGTATGACGGCCGACACCTCATCTGGCTATAATTCGTATCGAAGGTCGTGCTTGATGTTTCGGGTCATTATGAGAACTACGGGATTGGCCCTCCTTTGCCTAGTTTCGATCCCGGCACAATCGAGCGGTCTCCCGCAGACGGACAGTTTGGCGCTTAAGTCCCAGCGCGCCAAGCAGTTGATGGCGGAAGGTAATTTTGCGCAGGCCATTCCTCTCTACCGCGAGCTGAATCAGGCCGTGCCCAACAACCCAGGCCTGATGCTAAATCTGGGCATGGCACTGCACATGGCTGGCAAAAAGCGCGAGGCCATCCCGGAATTGGAGGCGGTGGTCAAGCTTGATCCCGCCCTAGCTCCGGCATGGCTCTTCCTGGCGACCGCTCGTCTGCAATTGGGCGAGACGGCCGCAGGCGTTGAAGCGCTCAACATTCTGCTGGATCTGCAGCCGGACCACCGGGAGGCGCGCCAAATGCTCGCGGGTGCACTGCTTTCCCTGGACCGAATCGAAGAGGCAACGTGGCAATATCAGAAGCTCACTGAATTTGATCCCGAAAGCCCGCAGGCCTGGTATGGACTTGGGCGTTCTTATGAAGCGCTTGCTGGCCGCGCTTTCGACAAATTGCAAGAGGCTGCTCCACAATCTTCCTACTCTCTGAGTCTACTAGCGGAAACGCGTTTGCGAGGACAGCAATTCTCGAGCGCGTTTTATCTTTATCGTCGTGCGCTAGAAGCGAAACCGACGTTGCGCGGCCTTCACAAGCCGGTAGCAGAGATTTATCGGCAAACCGGACATCCGGATTGGGCAGAAGCGGAAGAAAAAAAAGAGTCACTTCCCTCGCCGGACTGTCGCGCTCAGACGCAGGAATGTGATTACCAGGCGGGACGCTACAACGAGTTGATCGCCACTGCAAAAGAGGACAATACGGCGGACTCGTTTTACTGGCGGTCAAGAGCCTACAACGAGTTGGCAATCAACGCCTTCACCAGGCTCGGTCAGTTACCGCCTTCTGCGGAGCTGCACGAGCTTAAAGCCCGCATTTACGACAGTAAAAAAAAATACAGCGAGGCCGCCCGCGAGTGGCGCGAAGCGCTGAGGCTTTCACCTTCTAGGGCGGAGATCAAGAAACAGCTCGCCATCAGCCTAAAGCTTGGGAAGGACTACGGCGCGGCCCTACCAGTGCTTCAGGACCTTCTCCGGCAGCAGCCCGCATCGGCGGAGTTAACTTACCTTGTGGGTGACACGCTGCTCGATTTGCAGCGCGTTGAAGAAGCGATCCCCCTGCTCAAGCGCGCCGTAGTTCGCGACCCAAAATTCCTAGCTGCACACAAATCCTTAGGTCGAGCCGAACTGGCCGCTGGAAAGCCCGTCGAAGCAATCCCCCACCTAAAGGCAGCGCTGCGCACCGATGATGATGAAAGCCTGCATTACCAGCTAGCGCAGGCCTACCAGGCGAGTGGCCAGTCCGAACTTGCCAAGAAAACCCTTGCTGAGTATCAGGCGATTCAACGCTCGGATGCGGCCGTGCGTGAGTCTGCCAAGCGGGAAACGGAGATCACAGCTCCGTAACTGGTGGGAAGTGTACAAACTATTTCGAGAGCTCGTGGACTTCGAGGACTTGGTTGGTCGCGACGCTTCGCAACACCTGAACTGTGCCGCTTGGCCAGCGAATCTCGATCCGGTCAATCTTCCCCAGCTTGCCGGTCCCGAAGTGTATTGTTGAGGGGCTCGACGAAGCGTAACCTACCGCTGTGGTGACGTGATTGACCTGATTGCCCAGCCGGACCTTTGCGCCGATCCCGTCACGGTTGCTTTGCGTCCCAGTCAGCTTCAAGCTCAGCCAGTGGTTCGCGTCGGGGCTAACGTTCTGCCAAAGTTCCGCCGGCTCACCAAGGGCGCTAACGACCACGTCGATTTTTCCATCGTTATCAAAGTCCGCAAAGGCGCTGCCGCGGTGCGCACGCGCAAGATCAAAGCCCGCTTCCAAAGAAACGTCGCGGAACGTGCCGTTTCCAAGATTCGCGAAGAGACTGTTGGGCTGTTTGTAGTGCGTGGATCCAAAAAGATCAATCAAGTCGTTGACGTCGGAGTTGGCCGTGAACAGGTCCTTCCACCCGTCATTGTTGAAATCGAAGAAGCCGTTGCTCCAGCCGCTGCGCGTCGTGGAGAGCGCCGCTAACCGGCTCTTGTGGGTCGCGTCCTGGAACGAGCCTTTGCCTAGATTCTGAAACAAGGGGAACGTCTCGCCCGCCAAGGCCGTAACGCTGAGATCGCAAAGGCCGTCATTGTCAAAATCGCGAAAGTCCGCTCCCATGCTGGCCACGGGCAGCCCATTGTTAGTTAACGCCACGCCAGCCTGGAGCCCTACCTCCTCGAACGTCCCATCACCTCGATTGTGGAACAGGAAGTTGGGCAAATTGTCATTCGTGACAAAAATGTCCGAGAATCCATCGTCATCATAATCGGCAAAAGCGACGCTCATGCCGCGCCCGATGTGGCCTTCAATGCCAGCTTTCGCCGTGACGTCCTCGAAGGTTCCATCGCGGCGGTTCCGGTAGAGTGTGTTGGGCAATCCTTCGAAATACTTGGGGTGGCAGTAAACACGCAGATTGCGGTCGCGCTCACCGCAGTAGCGGTCAAAACCGGTAGTCCAATGAGCGTAATTGACCACGAACAGGTCCAGCCAGCCGTCGTTATCGTAGTCGAACCAGCCGGCGGCAACCGACCACTTGTCACTCTTGATTCCCGCTTTCTCCGTCACATCCTCGAACTTTCCGTTGCCCAGGTTGCGATAAAGAATGTTCCGGTAGACGCCTGCAACAAACAAATCCTTATAGCCATCATTGTTGTAGTCCGCCGCCGCAGCGCCCATCGAATAACCGACGCCAGCGACCCCGGCTTCCTGCGTGACATCGGTGAATCTCATACCACCATCGTTCCGGTAGAGCCGGTTGAAAAACTTCGACGAATCCTTTTCCAGCGAAGGAATTGACGCACCATTTGTGAAAAAGATGTCCATCCGTCCATCGTTGTTGTAATCAAAGGCCGCAACCCCGCCCGCCATGGTTTCGATCATGTGCTTACGCGGTGTCGGATTGTTCTGAAGCACGAAGTCCAAACCAGCATGTTGGGCAATCTCTCGAAATCGAATAGGCGAAAGTGCGGACGAGGACTTCGCGTTCGTACTTTTTCTAGTCAACTGCGAGAGCAGAAAGGTACAGACGCCGCCAAGGAAATCTCTTCGAGAAAACATCAAGGGCAGAGACCCACATCAGAGTTTGCGCGGGAATTGCGCGGATCTTTTCGCATAGGCACTCAACCGCGGCCGATGACTAACCGATCGAACCGCTTGCACACGTCACGGAGATACTTTTCGTCGCCTCCTTCGAGCTCAGTTACCGCGCTGCCAGAGTAACCTATGTCGCCAAACGCTTGCCGTACTGCGGGCCAGTCCACGTCCCCGTCACCCAGATTGACCCAGGCGTATCCGTCTTTCTTGCGTTTGAAATCTTTGAGGTGCACCTTGACGATTCTGTTTCCAAGAGTGTAAATCCAATCCTGTGGATACCCGTAGAGCAGCACGTTACCTACGTCGAACCAGGTCTTAATCCAAGGGCTCTGAAATTCGTCGATGTAGTTGGCCATCTCGAGCGGACTCAGGAGAAACTTGTTCCAAACTTCCTCGATGGCAATAACTACTTTCAATTCCTCCGCGAGCGGAATCAGCGTGCGAATCTCCTTTTGTGAGCGCGTCCAGGCGTCATGATAAGACGTTTGGGGATTCACCACTGCTGGGACAAGCAATACGGCATCCGAACCCCAGAGCTTGGCGTTGTGCAGAGAGGTGCGCATACCTGCGAGGCTCTTCTCCACGACCGCACGGTCGCTCGATGACAATGGATACTTCCAATGATCCATGTTCATCACAGAATCGATTCGGATGTTCGCTGCCTCGGCGGCTTCCTTGATTTCCTCCGCCTTTCGCTCATCCGGTTCTGTCGGTACCTGCGCGACTTCGAAGCCGACGTCTCGCGCCAGTTTAAAGCGGTCCGCGGTGCTCAGCTTCGCGGGCAACATTTCGAACCAGACGCCCTTCTTGATAGAGAGTGTTGGGGGAAAGGGAGGAGGCGCAGAGGATGCCGCCTGCGAGTTGGCCAATGCTCCATGGCCGAAACTCGCTGCGCAGACGGCCGTAGCCGAGGATTTCAAGAACTCGCGACGCGATGGATGACGCATAAGTTCACCTCAGCGCAGTTTATTCAAGTCGATTTTCGGGTCCCACACCTCGGTGGATTTCATGGTTTCCTCCCACGTGACCTCGTTTCCTTTGTACGCCGCGGTACGCGCCATCATGCAGGAAAGCGCGGATTCGGACCCTTTAGCGGCCTGGTTATGAAAATTCCCACTGGTGATGCTTTCCACGAACGCTTTCTTTTTCTCGCGGTCAGCGAATTCCAAATTGGACGTGAAGCTTCCCGTCACAGAAAATGCTTGTTGCTCGGCGCCGGGCTTAACGGTTTGCGGAGATTGCCAAGGTTCGTCGCCCCAAATGCCGAGCGGTCCTGTGTATGGAGATTGCGATGTGCCTTTTGTGCCAAAGAAACGTTCAGTTACGTCCCACCAGCCCTTGGCGAACTGTGTAGAACTGAAGGTCACGTCCACGGTATCCGGATAGTGGAAGATGACGTTGTAGTTGCCATAGACATCGCCATCATTCGTCGGACGGCCCTGCCGCCCTCCCGTCGCGGATGCCTTCAACGGATGGTTCTTGAGCACCCAGTTGCAAATGTCAATGACGTGAATGTTCTGCTCTACGATGATGTCGCCGGAAAGGACGCGGTCGTAAACCCAGTTGCGCAGCCGTTTCTCGACGGGAGCTGCGTTGGACCAGGGTGGCCTGTCGATGTAACCCGCCAGATAGTGCGCCTCTCCGCAGACAATACTACCGATCGCCCCGTTGTGGATACGCTTCACCAGTTCCACGAACGGGGGGCAATCGCGGATCTGGAATCCAACGTCCAGGCTGATTTTGCCTTCCGCGCGCTTGCCGATCTCGATTACCTTTAATGCGCCCGGCACGTCCACAGCCACGGGTTTCTCCAAATAGACATGCTTTCCGCTAGCAACGACCGCTTCCAAATGCTGAGGATGATAATAAGGCGGTGTGGCGATCACCACGGCGTCCACTTCTTTAGAGGCTGCCATCTGCTTAAAAGCGTTAGAGCCAACGAAGACCTGCGAAGCATCAATCGCCGCATAGTCCTTGGCCTGCTGCATCTCGTCGAAGTGTTTCTTGGCGTTGTCAAGTTGATCCTGGAACATGTCGGCCAGCGCGACAACGCGAGCGCCGCCGGTGTCAACCATATTTGACGCGTCCTCCGTGCCGCGCCCGCCGCAACCGAGCAGGCCCACGCGGACTGCGGAATTCGCGGCCGTGCCGCGTGCCAACGCCGGCTTGAGTAACATCGCCCCGGCCGTAACCGCGGCTACGCTAATGAATTTTCGGCGGTCGACTTCATTCGAGAAATTTGGCCGCTTTGTTTCCCCTGCCATGTTGTCCTCCTGCGTCTGCAAGCTACCCGATTAGTTTTTCCAGGTATGTCTTCGCATCGCGAACGTCTTCCACTTGCTTTGGCCCCGAAATCTCCCGCTCAATGGTGACGGCCCCGCGATAGTTCAGTTGCTTCAGTCGCTCGATGATGCGCGGAAAATCTACTTTGCCCTTGCCAATAGGAACTTCCTTGCCGAGTTCCTTCGGATTCGAAGGGAACAACCCGTCCTTGGCGTGGATTCCCTGCACGTAAGGGCCAAGGAGCTCAATGGCATCGATGGGATTGGCCTTGCCGTAGAGAATCAGGTTTGCGAGATCGAAGTTGACGCCCTGATTGTCCAGGCCCACGTCCTGAATCGCGCGCACCAGCGTGATAGGCGTCTCCTGGCCGGTCTCGTACCGAAAATTCTGGCCGTTGTTCTTGCAGTAGGCGGCGACCTCTCGCATCGCCGCGATCGCTTCCTTGTAAACTGGATCGTTTGGATTCTCGGGGATGAATCCGCAGTGCGTCTGCACCGCCGCGATGCCGCATTGTTTGGCGAAATCCGACGCCTTCTTGATGTGCGCGATTCGCGCCGCACGCGTCTCGCGCGGAACCAGGCCAATCGTCAGCGGCCCTTGATAAAAGTCCCAAACTTCTTCACCCGGTCCACCAACGACAACAGACGTCCCCTCGATCTGGTGTTTTTCTAGGGCTTGACGCACCCGGCCAACAATCTCCGGTCCAAACTCGTCCACAAAGACCTGGCTCGTGGGCAGCCCAAGGTCGCGCACCTTGGCCATGGCCGCGTCGGGATCCTTGCCGATGCCGATAATCAAACCGAGCCGCAGCGGCTTCTTGCCCTCATTGGCGGCAACTGTAGGCGCGTTTTGCGCAGGATTAAGGATCTCCGCGGGCAAAACACCAGGAACGGACGCGTCTTTTGCGGCGATCGCTACTCCGCCGAGAGGCGCGGCCAAGGCCGCTGCTGCGGACGCTTGCAGAAAAGCACGGCGATTCCGTTTATTCATGGTTGCCTGTTGTGCATAGGTTCGGTTGTGCCAAACAAAGACTCCTCTTCTTATTTCTTATTGCTCTCTGATGGAAATGTCCTTCCACCGCATTTTCACGCCGCCGCCGGTGTTGATCAGCAGGCCGATGACCCCATCTGCGAATTTGGGCGCCGGGTCCGTAAAGTCCACAATCTTTGCGCCATTGAGCTGCGTAACGATGTGGGTGCCATGCACGGACACTTCCAGCTCATTCCAGTTCCCAGGCTTCAGCACCTGCTCGCCTTCTGGCGTGGGCTGCTCCACCCAGCCACGCCCGCCGCTTTCGTATGGCCCGCCCGTGTGCTTGCCTATGTTCGGGTCGACCTCCACCTGCATCCCCTCAATGTCCGGACCATGCTGTGGGTCGATTCCCGTAATCTTGGCATGAACGAATACGCCGCTGTTGCCCTCGGCCTCGCCTTTGAATTTTAGGCGCAGCGTGAAATCCCGATACGTTTTTTCCGTGGTCAGGTATCCGTACTTGTTGGCCGTGCTTTCGCAGAGGATGGTTCCTTGCTCGACGACCCACTTTTCATCGCCATTCTTCTTCCAGCCGCTCAAGTCTTTCCCATTGAAGAGAGCAACCCAGCTGCTTTCACGAGGAGCCTGGGCTGCCGTGCCGAGTCCGAGGAATAGATCGCTGCGAAAATGCCTCTCCATCTCTTCACGGCAAAGCCTCCGCCTTCACTGGGCTGTGGGTTTTAGCACTCATCGGGAGAAAAACACTATCATCCTGAGGGCCGGAGAATCGAATTTAAAGGCCGGGGCACGCCGTAGCGTGCCCCGGGCTGAAGTTCTACGAATTAGAACGCAAGCCGCAGGCCGAACCGGAACTGCCGCTCGTCATTCTTGGCACTGGTGATTATCAGGAAATTCCCGCTGCTGCGCGATCCAGTCGGATTATTGAAATGTGGTGAATTAAAGAAATTGGCTGCATCCGTGCGGAACTGCAAGTTAAGCCGCTCGGTGAGATTGAACGTCCGAAACAGGCTGAAGTCCATGTTCACACTGCCAGGCCCAAACAGAGTGTTGCGGCCGACATCGCCATAAGGATTTGGGCCTGTTCCTGGGCGGATCACGGCCGAAAAGGCCGTTGGGTCATAGAACGGTTGACCTGTCCCTATTCCTCCAAGTTTCTTGACGGGCCCGACTTGATCAGGAGTCTGCCGCTGACCGACAGCGTTCAGCGAGGAAGCAGAGGCCGTGAGGGAAAATGGCTGGCCGTGAATGGCGCTGAATATTCCGCTAACCTGCCAGTCACTCAGAATCTTGGCAACAACACTTTCGCCACTAGCCCACTGTTTGCCCTTCCCGACGGGCAGTTCGTAGATGTAAGCGAGTTGGAAGATATGAGGAGTATCGAAACCTGCTCGGGCGCGATTACGCCGAAAGACACTGGGATCGTTCCAAGCCAGGGAAGCCCATCCATCGTCATCCGTGAAGTCAATGGCCTTGGAATAGGTGTACGCTCCTTTGACCATCAGGCCATGCGAGAACTGGCGATTGATGGAAGCCTGGAGCGCGTGATAGTTAGCGCTCAGATAGCCCTGCCAAAGGTCGGTTTCGGCGGTGCGTCCGAACTTTAGGGTCGTGCAGGTTCCCGTTGCATAATTGGGTACAGCACAGTTCAGCGGCTGCCCTAACTGGCCTGTGCCTGGAAGGGAAGCGTTGACATTGCGGTCAGCGAACTGGTGAACCGTCTGTGTGCCGACGTATCCGACGGAAACAAGAAAGTTAGCAGGGAGCTTGCGCTCAACCACGAGATTCCAGGATTCGATGTAACCACGCTTCAGCAAACCAGTGCCAGTGCTTCTCTCCAGCGCCGCGCCAGGAAGCGTGATGCTCCCACTGCTTATGTTGATGTTGCTGCAGCAAATGACAGGTATGCCGCTCGAAAGGGACGCGTACGGACTAAAGCTGTTTATTCCCGTGAAGTTGGAACCCACGGTGAGTGGGTAAAACCCACGGAGCGGTCTGGCCAGAGGTAACGGGTCGACGGTAATTCCAAAGCCGGCCCGCACCACGGTATTAGTATTAATCTGATAAGCTAGGCCAATTCTCGGCGCGAAGAGTTTTTTGCTTGTGGTGACACCGAGATTGTCGGAGTTGCCGCCGATTCCGCCGAGCAGCACTTGGTTTGTCGTGAAGTCATAACGGTCGAAGGTGAAAGCGCCATTGCGTGTCATGAGGGGATAATACTCATAGCGCAAGCCCAGGTTAACGGTGAGCTTATTCGTAATCCGGTAGCGATCTCCAACAAACCAGCCAAATTGCCATTCGCGGGCAGTGGCCTTAATGAATTGCTCGCTCCTCCCCGCGCCGATATTGCTGCCAGCCCCGCTGTTCAGCTCACCGAAGAGGCCAAGCTCAAACTCGGCCAAAGCATTGAATCGGTCAGGAGCAGCGCTTCCCGCCAATGCCGTCGGGCCGCCACCGAAGTCGAACTCTCCGCGCGGGCCGGCGCCCAATTCGGGCTGCCAGTGGTTGAGGTGGTGATGAACGATGTCTGTCCCGGCGCTAACTTGATGCTTGCCGTGGGACCAACGAACGTTGTGGTTGCTGGTAAAGCTCCAGTCGTTGCGGAAGGCGGGATTCCAACCCTCAGGGTTGCCAATATTGGCATAGCCGGAGATGGCGAAAAACGGCATACCGCTGTCCCGCAGGTCGTTCGGGTTGTTAGTGCCTGGAATCCCCAGCACGCTAAGCCCAATATTCGTGCCAAAGTCGGGCGTCTGGCCATATTCGCTCATGCGCGTGAAGCCGACGTTTCCATCAACGACAAGCGTCGGAGAAAGGGTCAAAGTGTGTCCCACGGTTACAAGCTGCACAAGAGAATGAAAGTCTCCCAACCCGCCGTCACAGGCACAGTCTCCAATGGCTTTACCAAGGTTGGGTACGCCGTGAAAGACGGATCTCATAGCGCTGTACTTGGCGAAAATATTGTGCTTGCCGGTTCGATTCCAGTCGATCTTGCCGTCGAAATTGTGACGCGTTAGGCGCTGCGTAGCCGACGAGAAAAAGTTCGCAGTGTCGCCCGGCAAGTTCGGCAGCGGGACCAGACCCAAGATTTGCGTCGAAACGGAGCTAAGCCGAGCCGTCGGAATCATGTTGGGACAGCCGCTCGCGCTCGTACAAGCAGCATTAAAGTTCGGGCTGCTCGAATTCGACGAGGCGATAAATTGGGTGCGAGCGCTGGGATTGCCCCCTCCAGTCGCAGGATCGTAAATTTTGGTCGTAATGGCGCTGAAATCTCCTGCACGGAGGGGAGCAGTCGGCACGGTTTGAATACCAGCTAGAGGGCCCGTAGACACTTGGCGATTGTCGCGTTCAAACGTCCCGTCGTAACTCCCGAAGAAGAACAGCTTGTCCTTCTTGATTGGGCCTCCATATGTGCCGCCCAAATCATTGAGGATGCTTTTCCCCTTGCGCGGGCTACTGGCAGGGGTCTCGAAAAACTGCCTGGCGCGCAGCGCCTGGTCCGCATGGTATTCAAATAAGGTGGCATGGAATAGATTGGTGCCCGATTTAGTGATCACCGTAACGGCTGCGCCGCCGGTCATGCCTTGTTCGGGGTCAAAATTGTTCGTGGAAATGTTGACTTCCTGAATGGTCTCTGCGGGGGGCACATAGACAGTGTGGTGAGGCAGCCAGACGAAAACATCGGTGGCGCCGTCCACGCGCGTGTTGTTGTTGTTGCGATTGGTGCCGTTGATGTTCGTGCTTAAGGCGCGTTCCGGCGTATCAGCGATAGCGTTCTGAAAGACTCCAGGTGTGGCGCCAGGTACAAGATTGATCAGCGTCTGGTAATTCCGGTATTGATTGAGCGGCATTTCCAAGATGGCTTTTTCCGTGAGCTCGGTGTGAAGGTCGGTCTTCTCCGTCTGCAACGTCACAGTTGATGCTTCGACTGTGACTTGCTCGGACACGGCCCCAACTTGTAACTTGACATCGGCATTGGTGACTGTATTGACTGAAACTGACAGATTCGTCTGTGTGAGCGGCTTGAACCCGCTGGCTGTCACTTTAAGATCGTAGTTCCCAGGCGGCACGTCTGTAATCGTGTAATGGCCGCTCTCATCCGCGTCCGCTTCCTTCTGAACGCTGGTGGCTCTATTAATGAGGGTCACGTGTGCTTTCGGCACACCCGCCCCGCTCTGGTCCGTCACCGTGCCGCTCACCGATCCAAACAAAACCTGCGCGTCGGCGCGCTGAACGAATCCCAGCAAGAGGAAACCGAGGACAAACACGGAAAGAAAAAAACCACTCAGTCTAATTCTAAACATCACCCCTGCCCTCCTTAGCTCTCAATGAACTGATGGCGTCATGCCAAGCTGCTCATGCACTGTTGCAAGCCGAGCCCTCGCCCGACGGCGGCGCTCTCGGTTGGAAAGCGCCCCATACTCCTCGACAAGTTGGGGGGAACGCTAACAATGGAAGGAACCCGTTGTCAAGCAATTTGTTTTACTTTTTAGAATTAATTAGTGCACAATCTTCCCCTAGGGAGCTAATTACTTCTAGTATCGGAATTTTGTGTGGAAACCATCAGGGGGATTTCTGCATGTACCGAATGAAGCACTGCAAGACGCAGCGCGAACGCGACTTGCTTGTAATCGAGGCTCTGCTTCGAAAGCTAGGTCCTCTTTCCCAAGTGGAGATCCATGACCTTACTCATTTTCAACGCAGCGCAATCTCCGGCTTGGTGCGCCACCTGCTAAAGCAAGAAAGGCTTGTCGAAGCGGGCCGGTCAAATAATTCGAGAGGCCGTAAACAGGTTTTGCTTCGGCTTAATGAAGAGCACGGTTTTGTCCTTGGCATTGGGTTTGACGATGAAGCTGTGCTCGCAGCAGTAATGAATCTTCATCTGCGCATCGTGTCAATGTCGCGGGAAGAGACGCGCCTCGACTCGGGCACAGACGAACTCCTGCAACAACTCCTGTCGTGTGCACGCAAAGCCATCAAACAAGCGGACATCAACGAGCGATCGCTTCTCGGAATCGGCGTTGCCGGATCGGGGGTGGTAAACAGCCAGGAAGGCACGATGGTGATGTCTTCCACGATTGAGTTCCTCAACCAAGTGCCGCTTCGCCATTTTTTTGAAAAGATGTTCTCAGCCCCCGTAATGGTCGTGAATCTCGCCGGCGCCAAAGCGGTGGCAGAGAGGACCCTCGGCGCCGGCGCGATGGCGGATGACATGATTTACGTGGAGTATGGCAAGACCGGAATCGGCGCTGGAATCATTAGCAACGGAAAACTGATGCATGGCGCAAGGCATGCCGCCGGCGAACTGGGGCACACTCACATGATCGAGGAGGGTCCGGCCTGCAAATGCGGAAGCTTCGGTTGCCTGGAAGCGATCGCTGGAGCAGCCGCGATCCAAACGAGAATCCAAAAAGCCATTGCGGATGGAGGTGGCTCTGAAGTCTTGGCGCTCGCCGGCGGCAATCCTGCGAACGTTTCCGGATGGATGATTCTGAGCGCAGCAAAAGCCGGCGACAAGGCTTGCGCCGCCATTGTTGAGCAGGCAGCGAATTACCTGGGACTGGGCCTGGCCAACCTCGTGAATCTCTTCAATCCTTCGGTTCTGGTTCTCGATCAGCGGCTGAAGCTTGCAGGACAAGGTCTGCTCGACCAAGTGATCAAGGTAGTGAAAAGGCAGGCCTTGAGCTACTCAACGAAGAACATGCGCATCCTTTTCGGAAAATTGAGTGAAGCTAGCGTCCTGGGAGCCGGATCGATAGCGTTGGAAAAACACTTCGAAATCCCCACTTTGAAACCACCGCGATTCATGATCGAGTCCCTTTCCAGATTGTCCTGGCGCGGCACGCAAATCGAGAGTCCACCTGAGGGATCTGAAGCGGCCTAGAATCTTTGCTGCGGAGGCATCGCTCTGAATGTTTCGCCTAACTTCGGATGCTGCGGCCGGTTCCCTGACGGATCGTGACGATTCGATCTGCTTGAATCTTGTCCCACGCTTCCTGCTGCCCGTCGGGCCAGCAAACAATTAGATCTTCAATCTTCGGATCTTCTCCCAGTCCGAAATGAACGCGGGCGTCGTTCGCACTCAGGTAGCTCGAATCCGTATGCGCACGACGCAGGAGTCTTCTCCCCTTCTGTCGCAGCTCAACCAGCGCGCCAATCCCATAGCTATTCCCGTGATTTGCCTCCAACCGAACAACCAGCCAGTGGTTGCGATTCAATGAACGACTCTGATTCAGCAAAAGCCGCAGCGGGCCGTTGTTATTCGCTACCACAATATCTACGGCTCCATCATTATCAATGTCTCCGAATGCCGCGCCGCGGCTCACTTCAGTCGCGGCAAACGCCGGGCCTGCGACTCCCGTCATCTCCCGGAATTTCTTCCCTTCACCCTCGTTGTGAAACAGCTGATTCGGCTGGCCAAACGGGTACGCGCTTCCCCGCAATGATTCGAGTCGATTCACTGCGCCGTTGGCTATAAACAAGTCAAGGCGGCCGTCATTGTCGTAGTCAAACCATTCCGTGCCAAAACCCGTGTAGGGAAACGTCGGCAGCAGCAGCCCAAATTCCGCTGAGGCATCATTAAAGTTTCCATGACCATCGTTGACGTAGAGGTTGGCGCCTTCATTGGTCAAATTGGTTTTGAAAATATCCTGGTCGCCGTCACCGTCAAAATCGCCCGCAGCCACGCCCATGCCTGCCTGCGGCAGCCCATCGACGCTATATGCCGTCCCCGACAGCAGGCTCGTCTCCTTAAACGTTCCGTTTCGCTGGTTGATCCAGAGATGAGCGGCGGCGCCGTCATTGGCGACATAAATGTCCGGCCACCCGTCACTGTTGAAATCGGCGCAAACGATCCCGAGACCGGGGCCCACAGCGGCGGCAATTCCCGCCGCTTCGGTGACATCTTGAAACGTCCCATCGCCGCGATTGTGGAACAGGCGCGCCGGCACCGGTTGGTACATCTTCGGCGTGCAATAATCCCGCTCACCGGTCGGCGCATAACAGTGCTTGTTTCCCCTTACGGTGAAATCCAAATAATTCGCAACAAAAAGGTCGAGGCGCCCGTCGCGGTCATAATCAACCCACGCCGCGCTCGTGCTCCAGCGCGGGTCATCCACACCGGCCTTTGCCGTCACGTCGGTAAACGTGCCGTCGCCATTGTTGTGATAGAGAACGTTGCTCCCGAGATTCGTGACGTACAGGTCTTGGAAGCCATCATTATCATAATCTCCGATCGCGACCCCCATGCCGTAGCCGACATGGCCGACTCCAGCTTTTTCTGTGACATCCACGAATTTGAGCTTTCCGGTCTCGCTAAGCAGATTCTTGAACAGGCGGTTGCCCGGCCTCCATCCCGGCGCAGGGGGAAACTTCGCGCGCCGCGCGTCTTGAGTAGGATCGAACGTCGTGCCCTGAATCACATACACATCCAGGTCGTCGTCGTTGTCGTAATCGAAGAGGGCTACACCGGCGCCCATGATTTCCGGCATGTAGTATTCGCCGTTAGCGCCCGTAAAATGGTGGGACTTCAGCCCGACTTCCTCGGCGACTTCGCGGAAGAGTGGAACCTGCGAAGGAAGGCCGAAAACGGGACTGGCAAGCTCGTTTGCTGCACACGCTAGCCCCGAGAGCAGGACCCCCAGAAAATCGCGCCGTCCAAATCCGTTTCGTTGATGCGCAGTTTGGAATAGATTCCTTGAATACCGCTTTGGCATCTTCACTGCGGCGTTCCCGGTGTTTCTAGGGCGCGCAGATCGCGCTCGATGCTGGTGAGCAGGGCAGACTGGCCACGCGCTGCCGCACCATCCCGTGCCTGCCGAATATAGCGCAGGGCGTTTTGACGGTCTCCGGACCGCGCGAACGCCGCACCCAGCGCATAGACATATCGCGGCGAGTTCTCATCCTCTGGCTCAATCGTCTTTTCCAACTCCTGAATTCCCTCCACATATTTTTTCTGATTCACCAAAATTCGCCCCAAATTGTAGTGCGCCTGGCGGTCACCAGGTTTATTCTCGATGGCTTTCCGGTATTCCGCCTCCGCTTCAGAAAAACTGCTTCGGCGCTCCAGAAGATATCCGAGGTTGTTGTGCGCGCCCGAGTAATAAGGATTGATTTCGATGGTTTTCCGGAAAGGGTCCTCCGCCAATTGAAATTTGTCGGTGCTCAAAAGAACCACTCCGTAATTATAGAAGCTCTCCGCCGAATCTGGATTGAGGCGAATGGCCGTGCGATAATGCTCCTCCGCCTTCTCGAATTGACCTAACCGCCCGTACAATTCGATCAAGTTGATATGCGCCTGGACCAATTGTGGATCGATTTCCAGCGCCTTCTCGTGCGCGGCCGCCGATTCCTCTAACTTCCCTTGTTTTTCCAATTCGGCGCCGTATTGCACCTGATAGGTTGCGCTCCGATTGAGGGCGTGGACCTCAGCCAGCAGCGGATCCCCCGCCGGAGGGACTCCAACCTTGTTCTTTTCATAGAGGTGAAGCTGCTCGCCCGCTTGGTCCGCTTTTCCAAGCGCGCGATACGTCAACGCTAGAGCGTAACGCGCGGCGCCAAACTCCGGAAACAATTCAGTCGCCTTGCGATAAGCCACAGCCGCGCCCGCAAGGTCGCGGCGTGCAGCTCGGACCCGCCCCAAACCGTAGTAAGCGTCGGCGTTATCGGGGTGCTGCTCCACAATATCGGCATACAATCTTCCGCTGGTGTCCCATTCCGCGGAGGCAAGCAGACAGTTGGCGAGTCGCAATTTTGCGGGGAGATAGTCGGGATCAATGTGCAACGCCAAGCGAAGAGTGGAAGCGGCCCCGTCGCACTTGCCCTGATCCGCTTCAACAACTCCCAGATAATAAGCCCACTGAAGAACGTCGGGTTGGAGTTGCCCGGCGCGCCGATAACACTCGGCTGCTTCTTGTAACAAGCCGTAAGTCTGGAGAACCATACCTAGCCGTCCGCTCGCGGCGGCGTCCCCTGGATGGCTGCGAGCGTAGGAGTAAGCTTCCCCAATCTGCTCCTGGATGCCGGGAGAGAAATTGTCAAGACTCAGGCGAGGCAACTCTGGAACAGCGGGAGTGTTTTGAGCCCCCCAACTGGAGGAAGCGAAGACTAGAAAAAAGATCAAACATAGCGCCTTTCGCATCACGTCTTCTCCACGTTTGCAGGCCGCCGAGCCTGTCTGGCGGAATCACACGGGTCGCTCAGACGCAAGAGCTTGTCACTGGTCGGGGAAAAAGGGGAAAAGCCTGCGAATCTCTTCTTCGCTTGGCTGATGGCCGTATTCCGTGATTTCAAAAGCCTCCACATGCTGAATCTGATCCGCGTGTGAACCGTACCGCTTCTGCAAAGCTTCCCGCCACTTGGGCTGGAGCTTTCTCGACGCCAACGGCCCCGCCGCGAGCCATTTCTTTCGCTCCGCGGGATCCTTCGGCACTTGCTCGAGCTGTCCCTCCGTCCACGGCAGCCACTCGTAGAACTGCGACACATGCGCGTCCAACATATTCACCTTCTTCTCGAACACGTCGTCAATCGACACCACAATGTCAGCCCGAAACGGTTGCGGCAGCGTGAAGCGATCGCTGTAGTAGATGAAAACCGGATTCCGCCTGAGCGGCGGCGTATCGGTCACCAAATCCGGCACCATCACCATGTAGGACGCGTCCTGCACCAACACTCCCATATATCGGTGATCCGGATGATAGTCATTGGGACGCGGCGCAATGACGATGTCCGCCTTCCACTGGCGGATTTCGCGGATAACCTGCTCACGGACCTCCAGCGTAGCCAGGAGCTTGCCATCGTGGTTATCGAGCACTTCGTATTCGATGCCGATGCGCCGTCCAGCCTCCATCGCCTCGGCGCGCCGACGCTTGGCGAGTGCTTCTCCACTCATGGACTGATGCCCGGCATCGCCGTTGGTGATTGACACGAACTTCACCTTGTCCCCGTGCGCGGCATACTTGGCCGCGAGGCCTCCGGCGCCAAGGTCGCAATCGTCGGGATGTGCGCCGAACGCGATGACGCGCACAGGCTGGTTCTGTGCCAGCCCCGGCAAGGCCAGAAACGACAATGCCGCCAGAACACACGCTAACCCCTGTCCACAGCAAACAGATTTTGCGAAAAGCATTGGCGCAAAGGAATTCGGCTTCCTCATCTTCATGGGACGAATTATATATCGGACGCTCCCCCTTCATCCCTATTTTGGCGCTTCGTCAAGAATCGCTTCGGCTTTCGGGTCCCAGTAAATTCTCTTCCCGGACCAATACGCGCGTGTGGCCATCATGCAGGCTACGGAGTGCGCAAATCCGTTGTGCACGGTCGCGTTGGGCTGTTTGCGGCTGCGCAAGCAATCGAGCCAGTTGGTCATGTGCGAGGGTTCTTCATCGCCCATTCCCATGGGGGGGAGACTTGTCTCGCCGGGCAGCAAGACGTCTTTGACGATCCGCTTTGAGTCAACCGTCAGGTCGTCTTCGTGATTGCCCTTCTCTTCCACCACCTGCCAGCGTGGGCTGCCCTCGCCTCCAGCGTTAATCAGCGTAGCTTTCTTTCCCATGATCCGCGTAAAGCTAGGAGCGTCGTTGCCAAAGCTGGTCGAGTAGCTCACCAAGAAACCGTTCGCGTAAGTGAAGAGCGCCTGGAAAGTATCCGGATTCTCCCGGCCATCCGGCCAGGCAAAAATGCCGCCATTTGCCACGACGGAAAACGGATAGTTCACGTCCATGAAGAAGTGGCAGAGGTCGATGCCGTGGCTCATCCACTGGTCGGCGATGCCGCTGGAAAAATCTTTGTAGAGGCGAAACTCGAAGTGAAGCTGCGGATCGAACGGCCGGAAGGGCTTGGTCATCAGCCAGGCGCGCCAGTCTGTATCCTGTTCGCGAATCATCTTTACTTCGGGACGCCCGCGCCAGCGAGGCCCATGGTAGTTCCACACAATCTCATACTTGGTGACGTCTCCGAGAACGCCGGTGCGGATCAGGTCGCGCACAGCAAGCTGATACGGTTCGCTGCGGTGTTGCGTGCCAACCTGAACGATGAGATTCCGGGCGACGACGGCGTCGCGCGCCCCCTTGACCTCTTCGAGAACGTTGCCCATGGGCTTTTCGCAGTAGGCGTCTCTGCCCGCTTCTGCCGTCAGCTTCAATATCGGCGAATGCGAATGTTCGGGCGTGGAAATCATCACTGCGTCAACGTCCTTGAGCGCCAGCAACTCCTGCGGAGGCTTAAGAGCCCGCGGCGCCTTACCGTAGTATTTTTGATTGGCCGCCACGGCGCGGTCGAGGTTGTGAGTCCACACATCGCAGACCGCAGATACCTCCACGTTTTTCTTATCTTTCAGAAACGCCACAATCCCATCGAGTTCCGTACCGCGGTTTCCAACTCCGATGTGTCCGAGCGAGATCCGGTCATTCGCCCCGACGATGCGGGAGTAAGAGAGAGCCGAACTGCTCATGGCTGCACCTCCCGCAGCCACGGCCGCACCCTTCTGCAGAAATTCTCTCCGGTTCAGTTTGCTGTCTGCGCTGTCCATAGCTGTCCCCCTGGCTTGACTTTATCAAGCCCATCCCGAACTGTAACTCGTGCTCCGCCCCATCAACCGTGAGTTACCAGATCAGCTTCAGAGCGAACTGGAGCTGGCGGTTGCTGGCGGCCGTGCTGCTGATGCTGTTGAAGGCGCCGATATTAGCTACGGTGAGTGGTCCCGTCGGGAATCTGCCAGTGGGATCGAAAGTCGGATTCGAGTCCACAAACGGGTTGGGCATTGAAAAAATGGGGTGATTCAGAAAGTTAAAAGCCTCGAAGCGGAACTGGAGTTTCAGCCGCTCGGTGATGGTGGTGGTCTTCATGGAGCTGAAGTCGAAGCTCACATACTTCGGCCCACGCAGCACGCTGCGACCGGCGTTGCCAAAGACCTCTTGGGGCGTCGCGATCGCGAAAGCAGACAGATTCCACCAATCCAGGATTTGTTTTGGGCCAGAGTTGGGATTTCCGATCAGGTCACAGTTGTCTTGTTCAAAGTTGACCTTATTGACGGCGTCGTCGAGGCTCGCATCGAGGCAGGAGACAGGAAAACCGGTTCGCACCGCGCTGATACCACCAATCTGCCATCCGCCAAAGAGTTTCTCAAGAGGACCAGACCACGCCGAGGCCCAATGCCGGCCCTTGCCGAAAGGAAGCTCGTAGAGAGCGCTGTTGACCCAATTGATTTTGGCGTCGAAAATGGAGGGCCCATAGTCGAGCCGGAGGTCATAGATGTGCGGCGTGGCTTGACCGTTACCGCCATCGCGCGTGGAAGAGGCGGTGTCCATGGTCTTGGACCAGGTGAAGGAACTCAGGTAGGAAAAACCGCCGGAGAAGCGCTTTTCGACTTTCGCCTGCATGGAATTATAGTTGGCCGAAGTAGCGCTTTCGAACAGGTTAAAAAACGAAGCCAGGGAAGCGTACTTTGGCGGCAGAAAGGTGACGGGCTGTAAAACCTTGTCGCCTTGCATCGAGGGGAATGGCTGATTTTGGTCGGTAAGGTGAGGTAAGTGCGTAGAAGCCGAACCCACATATGCGATTTCGAAGATGAGATTGTTCCTGAGTTCCCGCTGGATTCCCAAGCTCCATTGCTGGATGCGAGGAGTCTTCAAGTGAGGCTCGACGACGAACATGGAAGGTTGAATCTTATTCTGCGAAGTGTTCGCGAAGACCTGATTGACAATGGTGAGCTGACTCCCCTTGCGGATGAGTTTGGCAGAGCGCGGCGCATTTCGAGCGAAATCGAACCAGGGATCAGCGTTCATGGGCGAGTAGAAGATTCCTGCACCACCGCGGATGACGGTTTTGTTGTGTCCGAAGCCAGGAGTCCAGGCGAAGCCGAACCGCGGAGAGACGTTGGACTTGTCGGTGAAGACGAGATTGTGTCCGAGCCGGTTGTCTCTGACAAAGGGCAAATACGTAGGTGATGCGGGGTTTGAGTCGAGTTGTACGCTGGGATCCCAGCCCTGATAGGGATCTCCTGAGCCGGGACGGACCACTACAGGAATTGCGCCGCTGACATCCACATTGACCATGGAATCCTTAAGGTCATGCCAATAGGGCGCAACGTCGTAACGTAAGCCAAAGTTCAACGTGAGATTTCGACGAAGTTTGAAGTCATCTTGAACGTAATAGGCCTGTGTCCAACGAAAGAGATGGACGTGAGAGTCGCCCGTGGCGACTTCGGAATCGTTGCTGATCCCCAGAAGCATACTCGCAAGAGAAAGGCCTCCTGTAATCGCGCCGGTCACGGGATCGGGCAGCGACCCGGTTGCAAAAGACGGGTTGGTGAAGGAGGCTCGGGCTAGGTTGTGAGAGAGCAAATTCAAATTTTCGTGGCGGAAGTCCCCGCCCGCTTTGAGGACGTGACGTCCCTTGATGAGCGACCAATCGTCGCCATATTCGTAAGTTGCCTGAATCTTGCGCAGCGGATGGCCGAAGGAATCTTCACCAAGGCTTTCGAATCTGTCACCGCCACCGCTAAAGCTCGGAGTACCAAAGTCGACAGGGTCGCCTGACCCCCCGGGTATCCCCAATTGTTGCACAACATTGGTCTTGCCAGTAAGAGGGCCGATGCGGCTACCAAGCGCGCGGACATAGTTGACCTTGGCCTCGTTCACCATGTTAGCGGAAATGGACCAGGAGTAGTGAAGGCCGACAGTCGTGGTTTTGACGGCCTCAGTCAAATCGCGTACGGGCATGAGGTCATTGTTGACCACGTCCTCCCGGCCCCAGGAATAGCGTCCCCAGAGGTTCATGTTGGGCTTGAGAACGTAGTCGAGGCGTCCGGCGAGCTGGTCACGATTCGTGGGAACGCCAGCAACGGCGGAGAAGTTGTCACGGAGGCCGGGCTGGTTTGGCGCGGGCACGTAGGAGGAGGCGAGAAAGGCCACGGTTGCGGCGTTCCAACACTGCTGAGGAATCTTCATGTTTGGCCAAGGCACGTCGGTGTTGGGATTGGAATTGAAGCAGCCAGCCGGAAGCGTATTGCCGGCGCGGAATTTCGGGGAACCGTCCGGATTAGTGTCGTGCGGCATAAAGATAGGAACGCCGTAGTCGGAGAAGTCGCCGTTTTTCACATTGGGCATGGGCACGGTGATGAGGCCGGAGAAGTTCGTCCGGTCTCTCAAGGCTTCATATGCGCCGAAGTAAAACACCTTGTTGGCAACAATTTTTCCGCCCGCGGTTGCGCCGAATTGGTTACGCTTGAAAGGCGGCTTGGGAGCGCCCTCGCCGAGGTTTATGTTATCGAAGAAGTCTCTCGCATCGAAGACCTCGTTTCGCAAAAACTCGTACGCGGTTCCATGAAACTCATTGGTGCCACCCTTGGTAACAGCGTTGATTTGAGCAGCGCCACGGCCGTACTCGGCAGTGTAGGAGTTGGTTTGGACTTTGAATTCCTGGATTTCGTCTACAGAGGGAATAGCGGCGACGGTGTTGAAGTCCGGCGAAGTGTTGACCGCGCCATCGAGAAGAAAGTTGGTGTCCTGAGCGCGGGCGCCGCCCACAGAATACTGGTCACTCACGCGCCGGCCGACGTCGCGGACTTCTTGAAATGCGGTGTTGGAATCCTTAGTGAAGGTAACGCCTGGGCCGAGAGTGGCGAGATCGAGGAAGCTGCGCCCATTCAGCGGTAAATCCTCCACCCGCTTGTTATCGATCACTTGGCCGACGTTGCTGGACTCGGTCGAGAGCAGGGGCGCTTCTGCTGTAGCAGTGACCGTTTCGGTTACTTGGCCGACCTGGAGAGTGATGTCGACGCGAGCCTTCTGGTCGACCTGTAGCACAAAGGCAGTTACTACCGAGGTGCGGAAGCTGGGGTGCTTGACGGTAATGGAATAGTGTCCCGGCTCGAGGGCCGGAACGGTGTAATCCCCGGAAGCGTTCGTGCGCGTCACGAAATGCGTGTTGCGCTCGACATTGGTTATGGTGACCTCCGCGTCGGGAACCACCGCTCCCGACGAATCAAGAACAATGCCCGTGATGCTGCCGGTGCCGATCTGTCCGAAAGCGCCTGGCCCCGTCAGAACGAGCAGCGCGAGGCAGAGGACGATACCGGGAAGGGTCCCGAAACCGAACACTTTCTCGTCTTTGGGCATAGCTCACCTCTCGAATGATCGAACAGCTAAAGCTTGAGAAAAATTCGGCGCTTATACAGCCAATAGCATAGGTACCACATCACCAGCAACACCGTATTTGCTTGCGCCACCGGAGCGAGTTTTCCGATGAAGCTGTAGTGGAACGTGAACACGCCGACGGCACGGTCCAGCCACCCGCGCAGGACTTCACTCACGAAATAAATGAAAATTGAATTCATCCCCACCACAAGAAGAGGGAAGCCCCACTTCCGATACCCCAGGACTTCGATGATCAGGTAGAAGCCAATCAGCATGAACAGCACCCACCCGAGGCTATAGAGGATGAAGCTTGCCGTGCAAAGCTGCTTGATAAAAGGAATCCACGGGCGCAAGGCGAATGCCACGGCAAAGGACAAAACCATTCCGCCAGCCAGCTTCTTCAAATTGTCCGCATGCGATTTGGACTGCATCAGCAAAGTTCCTACCCACGCGCCGCCCAAAGTCCACATGGTGCTCGGGATGAAGTTGAGCGTGGAATAAGCCGGATCGTAGTCGTAGTGGAAAATCGCGCGGTCCACCACGAGCCCGATATGATTCCGATAAGAAAAAGCCCCGTCGGGACCAGGGAATGCGAAGAACAGCGCTGTCCATCCCGCGAGCAGGACAATGGCCGCAGCGGCCTGATGTCGCCATCGCAATTTTAGAAGCAAATACGTCAGGGTATAAGTGAATGCGATCTGCGACAGCACGTTGATGAGCTGCGGCTTGATGGCTCCCGATCCAATCCAAATGATGATTTGGCTCAGGAAGATGAGGCGCAGGGACCGCATCAAGACGTGGCGGAGGTTATCGTGTTCGGTCGCGCCCAGCTCCTTGCGCCGCGCCAGCGCGAAGGGCATGGCCAGACCCACCATAAACATGAAGGCGGGTTGGATCATGTCCCAGAAGACGCCGCCGTCCCAAGGCACGTGATCAAACCAGCGCGCAATGCCGCCCCATGTGGGATCGCCGTGCAATGCGGAGAAACCAAAACCTTCCGAAGCGAGGATCAGCATGATGAAGCCGCGGTAGGCATCGAGCGACGCGTAGCGTTTCGGTTCCGTCCCGCGTCCGGGCGGGACGCGTTTCACCGTCGCTGAGGTCGTAAGGGTCTCCTGGGTTGTGGTGGCCACATTGCCTCCCTAGGGAACCTCAGAGCTGTGCGCGAGCTGGTGGCCTGTGAGTTAGGCTTTAGCCAGCACCCTTCGACTTGACGGTCGAGAGTGTATCACCCTTTGAGGCGGCGGCAACTCAAGGAACCGGACCACACGCGTCAAATACGCCGGACCGGCCCCTCCTCGGTCGCCTGGGAGTTGCGAACGAGAAGTAACACGAGAATCATCGAGAGAAAAGGAATCATGCCAGCAAAGATCACGATGGCGTCAAAAGAATGGGCGCCCGCAGTCTGGCGCGCATCGGAGAAGTATCCAATCAGCTTAAAAGCCACGATCGTGCCGATGCCCGCGCCGCTTCCACTCATACCGCTCACTGACGCAACCGAGGCGCTTTTAAACAAGTCCGAAGGCAGCACATTGGCAATTGTCGAAAACGCAGCATAGGAAAACGTGGCCAGAGCGAAAAGCGCTATTATCGCCCACAGCTTGAACGTGAAAACCGTGGGATGAGCAGCAACGGGCCGAATCCGCCGAACACAACCAGCGCCTTCCGGGACGCGCCAAGCGACCAGCCGCGCTTGATCAGATAGCCGGAGGCGGCCCCGCCAAAGAAATTTCCCAAATCGCTGGCGATACAGGGAACCCAAACCGCGAGCAGGCCGCCCTTTAGCGGAATGCCTTTTGCCACCAGATAAATCGGGGACCAGTCGGTGACGAAGAATCACACCGGGTCGGTCAGACCCTTGGCAACAATCGTTCCCCACGTCTGAGGCAGGTTGAGGAGGGCTGCCCAGCGCTGCCGCGGCTGACTTGCTGTCACAACGGCGTCCAGGACATCGGCGAGAATCATTTGGCGTCCGGCTTCGTCGATGCGCGGATGTTCCAGAG
>DASQYT010000122.1:0-3642 GCA_035639075.1 Candidatus Elarobacter sp. | reverse complement strand
GGCAGTCGCCGCTCGCACATTCTCATTCCCCACAATCGCAATGAATTTGTAGCGCAGCGCCGAATGCAGGCCGCTCGCTTCGTGTTTGGTTGCGGCATCCATCGGGAAGTATCAGTAGCGCTCCGCGATGCCCGCGGATTCGCTCGCATGCGGCACGTACTCACCGGGTTTCTCGCCGCAAAGCCGCGGCGTCGGAAAGACTTTCGTCGGATTCGAAAGCTGCAGTGGATCGAACGCGCAACGCACTCGCTGCATGGTCGCCAAATCAGGCTCGGCGAACATTTTTGCCATCGCTTTCTTCTTGTCTTCGCCAACACCGTGTTCCCCGGTGATCGAACCGCCCGCAGCGATGCACAGTTCGAGAATCTGTGCCGAAAGCGCCTCGGCGGCCTTTTCCTGGCCGGAAATTCGGCGGTCGTAGAGAACCAGCGGGTGAAGGTTTCCATCGCCCGCATGAAACACATTGGCCACGCGCACGCCCGCTTCTTTGCTGAGCCGTTCAATCTCGCTCAGCACCCGCGGAAGCGCGGTGCGTGGAATCACTCCGTCCTGCACAATGTAGTTCGGCGAGATTCGTCCCATCGCCGCAAAAGCGGCTTTGCGCCCTTTCCAAACCAGCGCGCGTTCCGCATCCGACTGCGCCACGCGAATTTCCGACGCGCCATTCGAACGGCAAATCTCGTTTACCTGCGTCATCAAGGCTTCGACTTCCGCGATAGGTCCGTCGAGTTCGACCAGAAGCAATCCGCCACAGTTTGGATAGTTCGCATGGACCGCGGCTTCTGCCGCTTGAATCGAGAGGTTGTCCATCATTTCGATCGCCGCAGGCAGCATTCCTGCCGCGATGATGTCGCTCACTGCTGCGCCCGCTTCGTTCGTGGATGGAAACGCCGCGAGCAGCGTTCGAACGCACTCCGGCCTCTTCACGATACGCAGAATAACTTTGGTTGCAATTCCCAGCGTCCCCTCCGAACCCACGAAAACACCCGCCAAATCATATCCCGGCGCATCCAGGGTTTTTCCGCCAAAATGAACCAGAGTCCCATCAGGAAGAACAACTTCCAATCCCAGTACGTGCGTCGTTGTAAACCCGTATTTCAAACAATGCGCCCCGCCTGAATTTTCCGCCACGTTTCCGCCGATGCTGCAGATCGATTGCGACGAAGGATCGGGCGCGTAAAAATAATCCTGCGGCGACACGCGCCCTGTGACATCGAGATTGATGACACCCGGTTCAACAACCACGCGCGCATTCGGGAAATCCACTTCCAAAATCCGGTTCATCCGCGCCAGGCTGATGACAATTCCGTTTTCCACCGGAAGCGCCCCGCCGCTCAAGCCTGTCCCCGAGCCGCGCGCAACGAACGGCATCCGTTCGCGGTGGCAGATTCGCACGATCGCCTGAACTTGTTCTGTGGAACTTGGCAGAAGCACCGCGCGAGGCATCACGCGGAAATACGTTAGTCCATCGCACTCGTAAGTGTGCAGCTCTTCCGGCGAAGAGATGATCCCGCGCTCACCTACGATAGCTCGCAATTCGTTGAGAGTCGGAAGGCCCATTTGTGTCCACAGGAAGAATAGTACGGCTGTTCCCTAGAAAGAAGAGGCATTCCTCTTCTTTCGTAGACTCGCGTCATGGAATGAAGAGGAACTGCTTGGACGATTCTGGGTTTAGCGGCTCATCCCACTCAATGGATGACCAATTTGGTGAATGGAAAGACGTAAGCCTGCATGAATACCAGAACACCTACCAAGCAAGCCAGCGCAATGCTGTGAAAGAAGACGTAACGCAGGATGTCGCCCTCATGGCCATACCATTCCGTAGCCGTGCTCGCGACGACGATGCTTTGCGCATCGATCATTTTGCCCATCACGCCGCCGCAGCTATTGGCCGCCGCCATCAATGTCGGCGAGACGCCAACCTGCGTGGCGGAGATTTTTTGCAAGCTGCCGAACAGCACGTTTGAGGCGGTGTCCGAGCCGGTAAGCGCAACGCCCAGCCATCCAAGAAGTGTGCCGAAAAATGGATAAAAGGTGCCCGTGCGAGCAAACGCCAATCCCATTGTCGCGTCCAGGCCGGAGTAACGCGTCATGAATCCGATAGACATCATGGCGGCGATAGTAATCAGAGAGAATCGCACCTTGTACAAGGTTTTCCCGTATTGGCGAAGCATCTGCAGCGGGCCGAATCCCATCACGAATCCGGAAATGATGGCTGCGACCAGGATGCCGCTGCCCGTGGCGGACAGCCAATTGAAATTAAACACCGCGCCCTCTGCCGTGTTTTTCGCGACCACTGGAGGTACCCGCAGAATCAGATTGTGCAGGCCGCTGACGGGAATTTTGAAAATCGAGATCTTATCAAGAAACGCCTTGACGCTCGGGAGTCCCCAGAGAAATACCAGCACGCTGAGAATAACCCACGGAGTCCACGCCTTGGTGACCTCGCCCGTGCTGTGACCGTGTTGGCCGCGCGCGCTGCGATCGGCTTCGTGTCCCTCGAAGCCCCAAATCTTCTTGGGATGCCAGATGAGGAGCAGGACAGTTACCGCTGCCATGGAGCAAACCGCCGAAACCACGTCCACCAGCCACGGCCCATGAAAATTGGACACCAGGAATTGCGGAATTGCGAAGAAGACCCCGGCAACGAGCACAGCAGGCCAAATTTCAAGCATCCCGCTAAATCCGGCAAAAGCCCACAACAGCCAGAAGGGTACCAGCACAGAAAAGAACGGAAGAATTCGTCCGGCCATGCCGCTGAGCTGTAACAGGTCGAGTCCCGTAACCGTCTGGAGAGCGATAAGGGGCGTACCCAGCGCGCCATACGCCACCGGCGCCGTGTTGGCAATGAGCGAAAGCCCCGAGGCCTGCAGAGGCTTGAACCCCAGACCAATCAGGATGGCGGCCGTGACCGCAACGGGTGTGCCAAACCCCGCTGCTCCCTCAAAAAACGCTCCGAAAGAGAAGGCAATCAACAGAAGCTGCAGACGCCGGTCCTGCGTGATGCCCATCAAGCTCTCTTGCAGGACTTTGAAGCGGCCTGAGGCGCAGTTCATGTCGTACATAAAAATGACGTTGAGGATGATCCAGCCGATGGGGAAAAGGCCGTAGCAAGCGCCGTACACCGCCGTGCGCGCCCCCATCCCCGCAGGCATTTTGAATACGCCGACGGCGATCACCAGAGATGCGGCCAGGCCGAGGAGCGCGGCCCAGTGCGCCTTAATGCGCAAAACCGCCAGCGCTCCGAGCAGAACAACCACCGGAAGCGCCGCGACGAGCGTCGAGAGCCACCAATGCCCCAAAGGATCGTAATTCTGATTCCAAGTCACAGCGGAACCTCCAGCAAGCTAGCCTGCGTGAAATTCTGGCGTGCCCGTTTCCCAAACCTCGTTCGAACCATAGGAATTCCTGTCCGGGCCACACCTCCTAACCCGGCAGCCACGCATTTCGGTCGCTGAGATACTTCGTTACCGCGTTCTTGTCAAGCGTTAACTGTTTCCGTGTCGCCGCAAAATGAGAATGTCCGGTTTGTGCAAAGTAGAAATGTCCGCTTTCATGGATGTCCGAGGGCCCCATGGAGACGGAGCGAATCACTTTGAGCCAACGAGAACGGGACCGATTGAAAGTGCTGCACGAGGTACA
>DASQYT010000121.1:0-6649 GCA_035639075.1 Candidatus Elarobacter sp. | reverse complement strand
AGTCATGCCGACGCACACGTGGACAGAAGCTTTCGCGCTTCTTTTGCGTTGGGTTCACTTCCTAGCAGGCATCACCTGGATCGGATTGCTGTACTTTTTTAACTTGGTCAACGTCCCCTTCATGAAGCAGGTGGACGCGGGTATGAAGCCAAAAGTCTTCCAGTACATGACGCTGCCTACGCTGCAATGGTTCCGCTGGAGCGCCCTGCTGACTGTGTTTGTCGGCTTCTGGTATTGGGCGCAAATTTATGTTGCCGCAGATGCCGCGCGCATGGGAGTAAGCCCGGGGAGCACAGTCTTGCTGTTTCTTCTGATCTGGATTGTGTCCTGGGGAATTCTCTATTTTGTGGTTTTGAAAACCCCACCGGGTTATGTGGTTGGACTGGTCACAACTGTGGTGGTGGTCTTGGCCGCCTGGCTGTTCGTGAAATTCACCCCAGTGGGACAGGACGACAATCATGTCCTCTCCATCGGAATCGGCGGAGGATTTGGAATCATCATGCTTATGAACGTCTGGGGGATCATCTGGCGGAACAACAAGAGGATTATTCAAGGAACCCTAGCCGGCTCGCCGCCGGCAAACGCATCGGTGCTGGCGCGACAGGCATTTCTGGCCTCGCGGACGAATTTCTTTCTCTCCGTGCCGATGCTGTTTTTTATGGCCGCCAGTTCACACTACACGATATTGGGAGGATAGATCCACCTGAGCTCAACAAAAAGGCCGGCTCAGCCGGCCTTTGCAATCCGCAATCGGTCCCACTAAAACGCGATCTTGATCCCGAAGCGAATGGCACGGTGGCCGCCATCGAACAGCTTAGGATTACCAAAGCCGGTCGCCAGTCCGTGCAAGCCAGCGTCGAGATCGATGAACGGATCGATTCCGCCAAAGGTAGACGCAGGATCGGCTCCGGCAAGGTTGTAACCGTAATTCGGGTGGTTGAAGACGTTCACCATGCTCATGTGCCAGGTAACACTGGCCCGCTCTCCCCACTTAGTCATCTTGGAAACTTGGAAGTTGCCGGTGTTGGTTATAGCGTCCCGCACCTGGTTGCGGCGGACATTGCCGAACGGCGTACCAAAAACCGTGTCCGCTTCGGGGCCATTGAGGATGTATCGAACTTGGCTGGCACTGACCGAGTTCACGGGGATGGAGGTAGCACCGTTGGTGATGGCTGCATTATACGGCGAGTAGTCGATTAACTGATTTGCCGCCAAAGCGCAGCTACCAGCATCACCGTTGAACGAACAGGCGTCTCCCGCGAACACCCCTACCGATGCGGGCGGAGCACTCGGATTTCCGTAGAACGGCCGCACGCTGTCGAAGAATGCGAATGCTGAGTTGAAGAAGAAGTCCCCGCAACCACCGCCGCCGCAGCCGCCCGTAAAGGTGTTGAACAGGAACTGCGTCGGAGTGTAAGGCTGACCGGATTGCCAAATATAGCTGCCGGCGACCGTCCAGCCACCCAGGGCGTGTCCCAAAATCCCATGTTGGTTGCGGAACATTGGGAGCGATTCAGAGAAGGAGACCGTCCAGGTGTGGCGGAAGTCCAGACCAGAGAGCCCATACTCACCGCGCTTGTTATCGAGCGGGTTTTGCGAGAACGCGTTCGTACCACCCGCCGCACCCGTGGCAAAAATCTCGCTAACATTATCCAACGTCTTGCTGAACGTGTAGTTGGTTTTCATGCTTAACTGCTTAAACAGGTTGTTGGTGCGGAACTCCGTTTGGACTCCGTTGTAATAGGAATAGCCAGTGTTGGTGCGCTCACGATTGACTGCCGGTGCGGTGCAGCTGACGCGCCCAGTATCATCTGGCCTTCCGGGCACCGGATTAAGTGGCACAAAGGAGTTTGCGCATGGCGTGACCCCTGAGGGCAGCAATTGGGGGAAGCTGGACGCCAACCAGGAGACATCTGGATTGGCGTTGATTGACTGGAAGAGATTCTCGCCGCGGTTGCCAACGTAACGCGCTTCTGCGGCTGCATGCGGCCCTAATTCACGTTGCACACCAAAACTCCATTCGTGCACTCGATCGGGACCAAAATTCGGAGGCACAGAACTCTGATTGAATTGGCGCGGATCAAAAACTCCCGGAGTCGCCACCGACGCCAGTGCCGCACGCACGTTAGGTCCCAGGGGCGCGGCAGGTATCGGACTGGCTGTCGCAGTGGCGCCTGTAATGCTTTGCAATAGAACCTGCGGAGCAGCGCTGGAGATGTTGAGATAAATGTTGTAGTACGGCGGGTCGTAGGCGAGCCGGTATCCGCCTCGAAACACCGTTTTTCCATCTCCGAAGAACTTGCCCCCTGGTGAGTAGGCAAAACCGACACTCGGCGCCCAACTATTCTTTGGGGCAGGGATGCTGGGGAAGACTGTGACCGACTGCGGCAGGGTCGGATCCCAGAGAGGGTTACTACTCTTCTGCTGTTTGAGATCATTGGTATGGAACAGATTTGCCGGCTGCCCGTAGTACGAGTAAGTAATACCAAGATTCAATGTCAAATGGGTTGCCAGCTTCCAATCATCGCCGACGTAAAAGAAGGTATCGTGCTCACGGAAATCCAGGTTGTCATTACCTAATGCAATCCGAATCCGATTTGGCTCGTTTAAGGCGTATGCCGTCCAGTCGTCAAACCTGTATTGGCCATTAACGTTGGGAAGGAAAAGGTTCGGGGATCGTTGATAGGTGTAGTTGATGCCTGCCTTTAGCTGGTGTTTCCCAACCACGTAGTTCCAGTTGTCTTGTACCTGATAGGTGTTGACGATTCGTCCTTGCGGGGAATTGGTAGCAGGCCCGTAACCAGCGAGACCGGCGCCAGAAAAGATGATGTTGGCCACCGCATCTTCCAGCTGACCCTGATGGGGAACCGTGTCTCCAATGGTGTTGCCGCCAAATTCCACCCGGAGTCGACCGTAGTTCAGGCGCAGCTCATTATTCATGTAATTGCTGATCTGGTGCGTCCAGCTAATTCCCATTTGCTGGCCGGTGGAAGGAACGTTGTTGGGATAGCCTAGAGCGGCAAAACCCGACACAAAGCTGTCCTGGTCGAATGCGGAAATCTTCTGCCAGACGTATCTTCCATATACGTTGTCCTTGGCACCGACAACGTCGAGACGCGTGATCCAGTCGTACTCGTGCGTGCCATTTGGCAACGTGCGCTGGACCCCACCCATGTCGACATTGCAGACTGGAGCACCAGTCAACGGATCCGTGCCGTTTGGCACGTCCGGGCTGAAGGTTTCCACAGGCGCCGGGCTCAACGACTTTGGGTTACCACCTCCTACACCGTAAGGACCGAACGTGGATAGCGCCGCAATCGCTTGCTGACTGGCAGCGCCGGTGTAGCAGCCGGACATTTGTGCGATACCGGCCGGCGTTGGCGTTAGGTTGGTGTTTTGGAAGAGGAACTTTGAAGAGAGGATTTCAGTATCGTAGCCACCGAAGAAGAACACTTTGTTCTTTACCCATGGCCCGCCAATCGTCGCGCCAAAGAAAGAGTCGTTAAAGTGCGGGACCTGCTTCAAACCCTCGCCATAGCCTGATGACACAGGCGCCTTCTGTATGTTGCTCAGAGTGTTCAGCACCGAGTTGCTCTCATTGGCAAAGATCGAGCCATGCCACGTGTTACTGCCCGACTTGGTGACGATGTTGACCACCGAACCCGCATTGCGCCCGTATTCTGCGCCGAAATTGTTGGTTGTAATCTGATATTGATCAACAAATTCCGGGTTCGATAAGAAAATGGCAGGGCCGGCAACCGAGTTATCGTTGTTGTTCTGTCCATCGATCTGCTGATCGTTTTCACGGCCGCGCAAGCCATTCACCGAGAAACCAGTACCACCATTGGTATTGGAAAAGAAGAGGTCGCGTGATGCCGAAACGCCAGGCAGAAGCACTGCCAAATTGTCCAAGCCCTGGTTTTCTTGGATGCCGGGAAGGTTGTTCAGATAAGTGGCCGAGAAGGTATCGGTAATTTGTGCCTCTGTCGTCTCCACTATCGGGGCACTGCCAGTCACTTCCACCGCCTCTGTGGCCACGCCTACTTCCAACTTCACTGCGGGGAGCGCGTTGTCGACGTTCGAATTTACAGCCACATTCGACACAGCCGTTTTGCGGAAGCCCGACTTCGTGACCTCAACGGTGTAGGTTCCTACTGGCAACAGGTTGAGCCTGAACGAGCCGTTGTTTTCGGTACTCGTGGTAAATACCTGGGCGGTGGCCGTATTGACGGCTCTGATTTGCGCCCCCGGCACAGCTGCGCCGGATGGATCCACCGCTGTGCCAGAAATTGAACCTTTGATCACCTGGGCGGAAACCGGCACCGCCACCAACATAGCCAGCACGGCGATGGTGATCAGGAAGCAAGCCTGAGTCGGTCGGAACGCATATTTCATTGGCTGTCTCCTAACTTTTGGGCAATTCGGGGAATTTAATTGCGAAGGGTTCTCGCTGCAAAATTGACAATTCGCAAATCACTGTGGTCTTTGTTAAAGCAACTGACATTCCACAACTTCACCCGTTAACAACTAATCGTTCCAACAGCTTACGTTGACTCAAATCGCGTGTGATATAGGAATGTGGAAAGGCGTGAAATAGGTGCTATGAAATCCTGTAGGGGAGATCCTGTATGCCTGTGACACAATTAGCTGTGGACTCAGCCCGCTTTCGCGAAGGGATCAAACTGTTCAACAGTGGAGAGTTCTTTGAGGCACATGAAGTGCTGGAGGACGTCTGGTGTGCGGCACCGGCTGCGGAGAAGAGATTCCTACAGGGGTTGATTCAAGTTGCAGTCGCGTTACATCATCACTCAAAAGAAAACCGGGTCGGGGCGCGATCTTTGCTGGCGCGGGCGCGGCGCAATCTTTCAGGCTATCCGGATGAGTTCGGGGGAATTTTTCTAAAGCCGTTGCTCAAGTCATTAGCTGAATGGCAAGAAGCGCTGGAGGATGGCAAGCCGACGCCTCCACTGCCGCGGATTTGATTCCGGGCACCGATTGTCAACCGTTCGCCCTGCACATCGCAGGCCGTACTTAAATCCGGAAGTTTCGTGTCCGAATGCTAGAATTTTTCTTTCGTGACTCACCCCGTCAAACCGGAAGCCAGACACCCCAAGCAATCAACCGCCGTTCCGTTATTGGATCTTCAGCGGCAATACCGGACAATTCGCGAGGAGATCCTGGCTGCCATCGAGCGTGTATGTTCGTCACAGCAGTTCATCCTCGGAGCTGAAGTCGAGGAATTCGAGCTCGAAATCGCTACATTCATCGGCGTACCTTCGGCGGTGGGCTGCGCTTCCGGCACGGACGCGCTCTGGCTGACGCTGGTCGCGGCGGTAGTTCAGCCTGGCGACGGCGTCATCACTACAGCATTTAGCTTTTTTGCTTCGGCCAGCGCGATTGTCAGGGTCGGGGCGCGTCCGGTGCTGGTGGATATCGATCCACGCACGTTTAACCTTGATCCGGAAAAAGTTGCGGCCAGATTGCGATCCGGCGGATCGCACAAAATTCGCGCGCTGCTGCCGGTCCATCTTTATGGACAATGCGCGGACATGGACGCGTTGCAAGAGCTCGCGGAAGAGTCCGACTTAGTGATCATCGAAGATGCGGCACAGGCGATTGGGGCGAAGTGGCGCGGGCGTCAGGCAGGATCGCTCGGCACCGCCGCTGCATTCAGTTTTTATCCCACAAAAAATCTAAGCGCTTTTGGCGATGCGGGGCTGGCCATTACGGGTGATGCCGCGCTAGGAGAACACATGCGCCATTTGCGTAACCACGGCAGCTCCCGGCGCTATCTGCACGAAGAAGTCGGCTGGAACTGCCGCATGGATGCGATCCAGGCGGTGGTGCTACGCGTGAAGTTGAAATATATCGATACGTGGAACGAGCAGAGGCGTGAGCGCGCTGCGACCTATGAGCGTCTATTTGCCGAGGCGGGACTGAGTCGCGCGCCAACTAATGTGGACGGTCGCTCTTCTGTAACACTGCCGCAAACGTCAGAGCACGCGCACCATGTCTTCCATCAGTATGTGATACGTGCTCAGCGCCGGGACGAACTGCGGGCTTTTCTTGTGCAACGGAGCATCGCGACCGGAATTTATTATCCGATTCCGCTGCATCTGCAACCCTGCTTTGCTTTTCTCGGATACGGCGAGGGGGACTTGCCCGAAGCCGAGCGGGCCTCCAGGGAAGTGCTCGCGTTGCCAATGTTTCCGGAGCTGACCGAGAGCGAACAAAGGTGGGTCGTGGAAGCGATTGCGGACTTTTATTCTTAAACAGCCAGTTCGGCGGCGGCAATGTCCACGCTTTTAGCCGGTTTGCGCCCGATCGGCGCGGAATCGAATCCTCAGTGTAACGGCACGCATGAATGCGTACCCTCCCACAAATCGCCCTGCACTGACCGTAACGCCAGTAGACAAGTTTTATTGCTGACGATTCGTGGCGACGCCTTCGCTCAAAGCTTCAACGGCGGCGCGTCCTCTTGCGTGTTGCTGGAGGTTGCTCGCCAGGCGCAAGAACCCTCTTCACGATCGGAGTTGCCAGCTTATATTTTCGCTCAGTGAGGTTTCCGTCCTCGTCTTTTACGCGGAGTACGAAAACCGGCAGCTCGCCTTCTTTGTCGAAGTTCTCTTTGGATACCATCACTGGCAAT
>DASQYT010000120.1:0-19653 GCA_035639075.1 Candidatus Elarobacter sp. | reverse complement strand
TGCAACAGGCAATGGCTGTCGAGCCAAGCACTTACACGTCGATCGTCAGTTCGGCCAAAACAAGCTGTGTTTAACCACAACCTATTGTGGTTACCTGAGTCAAATGGATACCCACTTTGCATGAATTTCAAAGGAAAGGACTTACAAAAAAGAGCATTTCGTAAGTGATTGATTCTAAAGAACGCGATTTTGGCTGTTTTGGACTAGCAAGGCCGAAATGACTGCCCTAAAAAGAAAAGCGGAGCAAGCTCCCGCACTTCGAATGTAGTTTTCTACGAGATTAAGTTTACTGGCTTATGGAGGAAAGTCAAGGAAAAGTTAAGAAAGGAATAATGGAAAGATCCAAAGAGCATTCGGAACAGCAGGAAAGTTTTCCAGCAAAACTGTTTGAGCCGAACTCGGGAGGTGCGACTGCGAAAGGCCACCAGTTTGCAGTGTGAAGGTATTGTCATTCAGGCGGCAGCCAAGGTGGCTGGCGGAGGGCGTAAGCCGCGTGGATGGCGTAAACTGAATTTTTCGGAAGGCACATGGCAGGCATACAGAAAAGTTCCCGCAAAGAAGTGCGACGCCCGGTATGGGCGGAAGTTTCGCTTGGCGCGCTGGCGCAGAATCTGGAAGCGATCCGCAAGTACGTCAATCCGCCGCACGAAAAGCGCAAACCGGCGCGCAAGATTCTCTCCATCGTCAAGGGCAACGGCTATGGGCACGGCGGCCCGGAGGTGGCCAAGGCGCTGGAGAAAGCCGGGTCGGACTGGTTTGGCGTTACATGCACGGACGAGGGAATCGCGGTCCGCCAGAACGGCGTCCGCAAGCCGATCCTGGTGCTGACAAGTTTTGTGCCGGGAGAAGAATCGCGGCTCGTGGAGCATGACCTAACGGCAGTGATTCATCGCTGCGAGCAACTGGAATTACTGAACCGGGCGGCGGCACGACGCGGCGGCAGGAAACGCGTGCCATTCCATCTGAAGATCGATACGGGAATGAACCGTCTGGGCGTTTCTTCCACGGACATGGATTGCTTTGCGCGGCAATTGGGGAAGTGCAAGCATCTGCAGCTAACCGGAATTTTTTCACACTTTGCGTCGTCGGAAGTGTTTACGAACACCGCGGTTGGACAGCAGACGCGTGAGCAAGAAGAGCGATTCTACGCGGCGCTAGAACGCTTGCGGGCCCTGGGGATTGAGCCGGGCATTGTGCACCTGGCGAATAGCGCGGCGATCGTGACGCGGCCGGAAACGTGGGCGGACATGGTGCGGCCCGGAGCGATTCTGTATGGCTACCATCCGGGTTACGATCCGCCGGAGAAACGCGAAGAAGCCGAGGCGCGACTGCCGCTGAAGCCGGTGATGAGCCTTCGCGCGCGGATCATCAGCATTCGCAGGGTTCCCGCAGGCGCGGGAGTCGGTTACAACGCGACGTTTGTGGCGAAACGGCCGTGTCGCATCGGTGTTCTGGCGGCGGGATACGGAGATGGAATCCATCGCTCGTTGGGAAACCGCGGGAATGTGCTGCTGCGTGGGAAGCTCGCGCCGATCGTCGGCATTATCTCGATGGATGTGACCATGATTGATGTGACGGAGATCGAGGGTGCGGAAATCGGCGACGTTGCGACTATCCACGGGACAGACGGCGCCCGGTCGCTGCCGGCAAATCAGGTGGCGCGGAGCATCGGGACAGTGACTTCGGACCTGCTGTGCGCGGTGAACCAACGTGTGCCACGACTATATTTCCCATAATGGGAATGTCCTACTGGTTTCACCGAAAATCTATTGCGCCGAGTTGAAACTCGCTTGACGCCGCAGTATTGAGAGAGTATATAAACCTCGGCAGCGCGAAAAAAAAACGTTGCACATCCCGCATCGGCCCTCTCCCAACCTCCGCTCCTGCGGGCTGGCTGTACTGATTTTGCAGTGGAAGATCCAAACTGTGAGGTCGTATGAGCCGGATGGGTATGGAAGCGCAGCGGCGCACGCATTCTCCGGAATTGAAAATTTCACCTCAGGGCGAAGAAATTCGTGTGCGCGTGCGTCCTGGATGGGGATTGCGGCGAGGTTGGGATTTCTGGGCGGTTCGAGCGTTCCTCCTCGCGTGCACGGGAGCGGTGAGTTATACGGTGAAGCCGTTCGGACTCGGAGGAGTGCAGGCTGCCGGAGTGGGAGTTCTGATTGCGCTGGCGATTCTGTTTGCGGAATTACGATTGCGCCGGGCGGCCTTGGGCGGACTGCTGGGAGGGGCGTTTGGCGCGGTCCTCGGAGTGTTTGCGGCGTTGCTTGCAACCCTGGTGATTTCGCGCACCGATGAAGCCGAACCGACCAAATCTTTCCTCGAATTTGCAGCACTCTTTGGCTTTGGCTATTTGGGGCTGGTGCTTGGTTCGGGGCGAGGCGGAGAAGTGCACGTGAACGCGCTGGACGGGTTCTTTGGGAAGAAGTCCACTGCGGCGGAATCCATGAAACTTCTGGATACCAGCGTGTTGATCGACGGGCGGATTGCGGAGATATGCGAAGCGCAGTTCATGGAGGGCGTGCTTGCAGTGCCGCAATTTGTGCTGCATGAATTGCAAATGGTGGCGGATTCTTCGGATTCGCTGAAGAGGCAGCGAGGACGGCGCGGGCTAGAAGTGCTGCAAAGAATTCAGAAAATGCCGCAAGTGGAAGTGCGGATTCTGGAAGAGGATGCGCCTCATGCGGGGGACGTGGATCACAAACTGGTGGAGCTGGCGCGGCGTACGGGCGCAAAAATAGTTACCAACGACTTTAATTTGAACAAAGTGGCCACGGTGCAAGGATTTTCGGTGCTGAACGTCAATCAATTGGCGCATGCGTTGAAGCCTGCGGTGCTACCAGGCGAGCCCATGAAGGTTTTGATCCTGCGAGAAGGCAAGGAAGCTAATCAGGGCGTGGCGTATCTGGATGACGGAACGATGGTCGTGGTGGACGGCGCGCGGCGGTTGATTAACAAGGGCGTCGACATTGTTGTCACGTCTGTGCACCAGACCACGGCGGGGAAGATGATTTTTGGCCGACTGGAAGAACGCGCGGAGCAGACGGCGCCCGCCTTGCGGCATGCTGCCGGTGCGGGCCGCGGAGAAAGTAACGGCATGGCGCGTTCGGAAACAGGGAACCGGGCAGCAACGCCGAACCGTCTGCAGGAGCAGGGCGCGCTGGAGCGCCAGGCTCGCGTCGTCCTACCTGAACCCGACGCCAATTAGTCGATAGCGCGCCACACGCGGCAGCGCGCCAGTTTGAATTCTGAACCTAGTGTCACGATTAAGAAAATTCAAACCGACGCGCTGCGGCACACTCACCCAATTTCACGCCCTGCCCTTGCTTGAGGTACACTCTGAAGTTTGCGAGCCCATGCCCTGAAGCGTCCGGGCGGAATCGCTCCAAACATGAGCCGAATCGCTGCCATTCTTCCCGCGGCCGGGATGGGAACGCGTATGGGCGCGGAAACGCCCAAGCAGTTCCTGGAGCTGGACGGGACGCCGATCGTGATCCTGAGTCTGCGGCGGATCGCGGCGTGCTCGCAGGTGACGGACATTATTGTGGCAACGCGGGCGGATGAAGTGGCGCGGCTCGAGGAGCGGATCAAAAAAGAAAAATTCAAGCAGGCGGTGCGGGTGGTGAAAGGCGGAGATTCGCGGCAGGACTCGGTGGCCGCGGCGCTGCGCGAGGTGGCGAACGGAACGGAAATCGTGCTGGTGCATGATGCGGTGCGGCCGTTCGTGACGCTAGAGCAGATCGCGCGAGTAATTGAAGAGGCGCGGCGGTGCGAGGCGGCCATTCTGGGCATTCCCGCGATGGATACGGTCAAGGAAGTGAAGCGGGCCAGTTTGCCGGAGGACGTGGCGTTGATTACAGGCACCGTGCCGCGCGAGCGCGTGGTGCTGGCGCAGACGCCGCAAGCGTTTTCGACAAAACTCCTGAAAGAAGCTTTTGCGCGCGCGGAGACCGATGGAGTGAATGCGTCGGATGAGGCGGGACTTGTGGAGCGCATAGGACATGACGTTCACGTGGTGCTGGGCTCCGAGCGGAATATGAAAATCACCAAACCAGCGGATATGGAATTGGCGCGGTTCTATCTGGAACGCGAGCGTCAGAAAGCTTGAGTATGAACTCAAGTTCAACCGCAAAGACGATCCTGTTTTGGATTTCGATTGTTTTTCTTGGCGTAATGCTTTGGAAGTTGGTTTCTGCGAACGGACGTTCGCCGCAAGGAGACGAGCCCAGCTACAGTGAGTTCATGAGTAGGATTGACGGCATAAAAGAGGTGACGCTCTATCTGTCATCAAACAGCTACGAGCTGATGGGAGAGTATATACGCCCGGCGAACCGAAGGTTTCATTTAACGGTTCCCAAGGAAGTGGTTCCTGACCTCTTGAGACAGCTTCGTGAGAGAGACGTTCTGATCAAAGTAAAGGAGGTTCGCACCGGGGATTGGACATTGATTCTTCTCAACGCGGCACCGTTGATTCTTTTAGTGGGATTCTGTCTTTTCCTGATGCGGCAGACGCAGGGGAAATGGCGACGAACTGGGGTGGCGATACTCGGTTCGCCGCGAACTGGAATTGGCTATGATTTGCACCGGCTAGAAGAAGGACGGCCGCTCATTATTGGCGGGATGGAGCTGCCGTTCGATAAGGGGCCGGTGGGGCATTCGGATGGGGATGTGTTGGCGCATGCGCTTTGCGATGCGCTGCTGGGGGCGGCGGGGCTTGGGGATATTGGAACGCATTTTCCGGACACCGATCCGAAGTGGAAGGGCGCGAACAGCATGCTTTTTCTGGAACACGCGAAAAAGCTGCTGGATGAAAAACGGTTTGCGATCGAGCATGTCGATGCCGTGGTGATCACGGAAAAGCCCAAGCTGGGGCCACATTTTCCAAAGATGCGCGAGGCGCTGGCGAAGGCGCTGGGCGTTGGCTCCGAAAAGATTCATCTCAAAGCGAAGACGAACGAAGGTGTTGACGCGATCGGCCGAGGGGAAGCCATCGCGGCGCATGTGGTTGCCACGCTGACTTCGCGATAATTTGGGAAAAGAACGGGTCTTGAAGACCCGCCACTACAACACGGGCGGACTACGGTTCGCTACAATCGCCTTGATGGCTCCTGATGATTTTTCTGATGTGTCCGTTGGCGCTGCGAGTGTCTTCACGGCTGCGGACGTTCTCGCTATTCTTCGCGAACGCGGGTGGCTCGTTGCAGAGGCATCGGTTGAACAGCAGACGTGGTGCGAACGCGCGGCTGCGATGCTCGGAGGGTATGCGGCTGACCGTGCTGCGCTGGCAGATCTGCTTGCACTGGTTTTTCATTATGACGCGCGCGAAATCGTCTCTCGGGTAGAAAGCCATGTGGTGCTTTCGCGCTATGCGGCACGCGAAGTGCTCCGGCGAGTGGCGTTGCTGCTACTGGATGGCGACGCGCTGACGTCGGAAGGATTTAAGGAGATTGTCACGGCATTGAAGGATGGGATGGAATTGCGCGGGCGAGAGCTGTTTCATCCCATCCGGCTGGCGCTGGCCGGGCGTGCAGGGGAAGGGGAGCTTGACCGGGTGATTCTGCTGTTGGATGAGGCGGCTGCGGGTTCGTTTACCTTGGCCGTAAAATCGGCACGCGAGAGAATTGTCGAGTTTTGTGCGGCGCTGGATTAAGGAGTGCGACCAACGCGCTGGGGATGCCTTAGCGCACGGAAGACAGGCAGGAATGCCTGTCCTACCTACTGCTTTCAACTCCGGGCGGCCGACGGTAGACTCCCTACTTCATGGACAAGCTGACTGGCATACACGCGGTTAAGGAGGCGCTGGAGGCGCGGCGGCCTATCGATCGCATTGCGATTGCCAAGGGGCGGCAGGACACGCGAGTCGAAGAAATCGTGCAACTGGCGCGCAAGCAGGGCGTCCCGGTGCGGTTCGAAGACCGCGGACAAATCGACCGGCTGGCCAATTCGAAAGATCACCAGGGAGTGGTGGCGCTGGCGGCGGCGCGCGCGGCGGCGACTCTGGAAGACATTCTGGCGCATGCCAATGGTGCTGGGCACGGACAGTCTGGGCTAATCGTTCTGCTGGATGGAGTCGAAGATCCGCACAATCTGGGGGCAATCATTCGAACAGCGCTGGCGGCCGGCGCGCACGGCGTGGTGATTCCGGAACGGCGCGCGGCAGGGCTTACCGACACGGTTGCGCGTGCTTCGGCAGGAGCGCTGGCGCATCTGCCGGTCGCGAAAGTGACGAATCTCGTGCGGACAATGGAAGAGTTGAAGGAAGCGGGATATTGGCTGGTGGGACTGGATGAGCAGGGCGAGAAGAATTACACGGAGGCGGACTACACTTCGCCGGTGGGGATTGTGCTCGGCAGCGAAGGCCAAGGCTTGCATGAACTGACGCGCAAGCGGTGTGACTTCGTTGTTTCGCTGCCGACGACTGGCCCGGTCAAATCACTCAACGTTTCGGTTGCGGCTGGCGTTGTACTGTTCGAAGCACTTCGCCAGCGGAACTCGCGAACCAAAGCGAAGTGAGTGCCTCCGCAGTCGGCACAGATTTATTTATCGTATTTAATGAGTGAGAAGACCTCGACGCCGTTGAGTTTCTTACGGCCGTTGAGGAAAGTGAGTTCTACGGCAAAGGCTGCGCCTTCGACAGTCCCGCCGAGTTGCTGGATGAGTTTGGCTGTGGCGCTGGCCGTGCCACCGGTGGCGAGCAGGTCGTCACAAATGATTACGCGCTGGCCAGGCTTCACAGCGTCTTCGTGGATTTCGAGCGTGTCCGTGCCGTATTCGAGGGCATAGGAGACGCTGACGGTCTTGGCGGGCAGCTTTTTCGGCTTTCGAACAGGAACAAAACCTGCGCCGAGCCGGTAGGCCAAAGCGGGAGCAAAAATGAAACCGCGCGCTTCGATCCCCACCACGACGTCGATGGTGTGACCGTTGTAGCGGTCGCAGAGCCGGTCAATCAATGTGTGAAACCCCTGCTTGTCCTTGAGCAAGGTGGTCAGGTCGTAAAACAGAATGCCCGGCTTCGGGTAGTCCGGCACTTCGCGGATCAGTTTCTTCAAATCGTTCATTCGAACGTCTCCCCTGTGTCTCTTATTTGTCCCGTTCAAGCGCTCGGATTGATGACGAATCCGCCTTCGTACTGCGGATCCGGAGTTGCCGGCTCTTCGCGGACTTTGCTGACGCTCGAAAAGCGCGGCCCGCGCTCCAGCGTCGCCCGGAATTCGGCATGCTGCTCCGTAGTGGCGATGACATACGCTTCCACACGGCCATCCCGCAGATTCCTTACAAAGCCGCTTACGCGCAGCTTTTCGGCGGCATCTTGCGCGAAGTAACGAAAGCCCACGCCCTGGACCGTTCCCGAGACGAAATATCGTTTGGCTATTTTTGCGTCGCTCACGAATCGTCGAAATTGTAGCAGAGAGACAGGAATTCTTGTTTGGCCGGGCCTCACACTTCGAGTTGCTAGGGCTACGTTCAAGGAGTGCGCTAAGCTTCTTGCTTCGGCGCCGGGCGCGAGGCTGCCCGGAGGCGAATTGAGCGCATCCAACTTTTATATGAACCAGGCCAGATTTTTTCCGTGCTACAAGCGCCCGTCATTCCTTTTGCGCGGGATTGTTCTTCTCGTTTTGGTGGGAATGCATTGGGGATTGCTGCACGCGCAGGACGCGCCGCAGGGGCCCCTCGCGCCGCCGCCGGAGCATCACGTTAACCGTGTCGCGAATGTATCCGAGCCGGAAGCGCCACCATCGCTCCCGGAGGCGGAAATCATCAAACACTTTTCAGGGAAAGAGGACGAATACATCCTCTCGCGCACGCGCTATACCTACCGGAAAACGATACGAATCCAGGAGTTTGGACCTGACGGGCAACCTTCGGGCGAATTTGTGCTGGTGACACAACCGGGCCGCGATGCGGACGGGAAGCCGTTCGAGAAGGTGGTCGAGAGGCCTCGATCCACACTCCAACATCTCTTTCTCCGCTCGGAAGATCTCGAGGCACTCCAGCGCGTTCCTGCATTTCCGCTTACTTCAAACCAGCTTGCGAAATACGACCTAAAGTACTTGGGCAAAGAACAGGTGGATGATGTCGAGTGTTACATTTTTCAGGCTAAGCCAAGAATGGTTGAACGCGTCAAGGCGTATTTCGACGGCATCGTGTGGGTGGATACGAAGTACCTGGAAGTCGTGAAGACTTATGGAAAATGGGTGACCGATCAAGGCGACATGCATGCGGTCGCGGATCTGCCCTTCAGCCTGTTTGAGACTTATCGCGAGAATGTCGAGGGAAAATACTGGTTTCCGAACTACTCACGCTCCGATGGCACGCTGAACTTGAAGGGGCTGGAGATTCCCGTTCGCCTGGTTATCAAATGGACGGACTTCAAACCCGTTTCCAGCGTGCCGCAAGCGACGGTTCCGCCGGCTGCTGCGACTTCTGCGAAACCGTAAGCAAGTTGGTGCGTTAACAAAGCAATCTTTTCAGAACGTCCGGCAATTCCTCGATCGAACCAATCAGATATTCTGGCCCGGCCGCGCGCAAACGCTTTTCCGTGGGGAAGGGGCCGAGGACGCCGATTGCGCGCACCCCCGCACGCCGCGCCATTTCCACATCCTGTGGAGCGTCACCGACGTAGATGCAAGCGGATGGGTCCAACTGCATCTGTCGCAGGGCCAGACGCAGCGGCTCCGGATGCGGCTTCTTGCGGAGGGTGTCCCCGCTGCAAACGCGCGCCGTGAATAACGTTGTCAAACGAAACTCGCGCAATTGACGAGTAACACGATCGCGATCGCCGCTGGTAACCAGGCCAAGATAATGCGCGTCGCGCAACCTCGCCAGGACGCGGCGCGCACCGGCCATCAGCTTCGGCCGGTGTTTTGCATAATGCGCGCGCCATGCGCGGTCCGCTTCATCCCAGCACTTCCGTGGTAATCCCGCGGCGCGGTAGACCTGATACCAATTGGGTGAATAATTGTCCTCAAGTTCTTCGAGTCCCCAGGCGATGCCCATCTCTTTGAACATCGCCAGATACGCGGAGCTATCGGCATGGTAGGAATTAACGAGCGTGCCGTCCCAGTCGAAGAGAACTCCTTCAATGGAGCAAGCTCGTTTCGCGGACATGGTTCCACAGAGTAGCAGAAACTCGGCGAAGGTCGAATTCGGCTGATTTTTATAGATGGCAGAAAAGTTTGGAAGTCGGTTCGGAAAAGAGCAGAAGCGAGAGAACTAGGATTTCAGATAACGGGAAGGGATGCGGTCGTCGCGGTCAAACTGGACATCATCGAAGATTGCAGCGATGCCATGCCAGCCAGGCATGGCGGCCGTTTCTGTTCTGCACACACGTGCCATGGTTGCAGCGACAACGTTGCCGAGGCCCAAGGGTTTGCTTACCAGCACAATTTCCAGTTCGATCGGAGTGCTAACCGCCAGTTGCCTGGGACACAGAAAATAGACGCCCGTGGAACTGATGTTGCGAGTGACCAGCGTTATGGGAAATTCCTCGGGCACTCCGCCAGCACTGCGAAGACGCAGCGGAAGGTTCAGGCTGGCACGGGGATATTCACGCTGTTCGGGATGGACACCTACGGCGTGCGTGGGCACGCGGACAAAACGCCGAGGCTGCTCAGGGTGCAGAAGTGGCGTCAATCGCAGCTCAGGAACGCGTAACGCATGGACGCGGGGCGCAAAGGAGATCAATCGCGATCCAGCGGATTCGCGGGCTTCTTCGGACGGTTCGTCCGGCCACAACTCAAATGGAGCTACGCGATTCGTCGCGCTCATCAAGCCCTCAGAGACGTCATTTCACAGTCGCTGGCTTTGGCCCAACAAACTTAACTGTCTAACTGACTTTCTGGATTTGCCCCGTTCCACGCCTGTGCGGAGCGGAGCGCTAAGATGCCACTAGTCGTGACCAGCGTCAACCTGTGGAAAAAGACGGAAGTGTCTTAACTTCAAACACTTGGTAATAGTACTGGAACCCGGCCACTACATTCTGTGGATACGCCAGCAAAATGCTCTACCAATATGGTGCTCGACAGTGGGGCCTGGCGCATCTATTCATGGAAGGGATTTCAGGTGAAAATAATTTAATGTCCACCCCGGCTCCCGATTCTCAGAATTCAGTGGGAACTCCTAACCAAGCGGCGCACACGCCCGCCACCGTAACGACTCTGGTCCTTGTGGCCTTTGCTGCCGTCTATCTCGTCTGGGGCTCGACGTATTTGGCGATCCGCATCGGGGTGGAATCGTTTCCACCGCTCATCCTCGCGGGGCTTCGTCACGTTACTGTGGGTTTGTTGCTGTACCCGATCCTTCGAAGGACGACTGGGATCAAGCCCACGGCCGCAAACTGGCGCGCGGCCGTTGTTACCGGGGCTCTGCTGCTATTCGCCGGAAATGGAGGCGTCAGTTGGGCCGAGCGGACCGTGCCCTCTGGTATCACGGCGCTCCTGGTGGCGACAGTATCGCTGTGGCTGGTGATCATGGATTGGCTGCGTCCGGGCGGCGTAAAGCCAGTCCCGAGAGTAGTCATGGGGCTACTAATGGGATTTGCAGGGATGGCGCTGCTGGTTGGGCCGGCGCACCTGGGAGGTTCAGAGCGCGTCGATCCGCGAGGCGCTGGAGTGCTGGTGATTGCCTCGCTAGCCTGGGCATGTGGCTCGCTGTATTCAAAGCACGGTGGAATGCCCAGTTCGGCGATGCTCGGTGTGGCGATGCAGAGCTTTGCGGGCGGCGTGATTCTGCTCATTGTGGCGTTGTTTGCGGGGGAATTCCGCGAACTGCATCTAGGCGCGATTTCGCTACGCTCCTGGCTGGCGCTCGGCTACCTGATCGTCTTTGGGTCGGGCATCGGATTCAGCGCGTACCTGTATATTCTGCAGAAGAGCACGGCGGCGCGTGTGGCGACGTATGCGTTTGTGAATCCCGTCGTGGCGCTGTTCCTGGGGTGGCTGATCGCCGGAGAGTCCATCACCCTGCGCACTGTTGTTGCTGCCGCGGTCATCCTCACGGCAGTGATTCTGGTGATCACTGCGCCGCATCGGAAGCCCGCGCCAATCACGACTCCCGTTCCAGCCCCAGGCGAAGCTTGACCGGCAAGTCTTCCGTCGTGCTTCACTTTTTCACTTTGCCGCTTGTTTTCGGATAGATTGGTCCTAAAGCTTGCGCTACTTTTAGCGTGTTGAACATGAGCCACGCACAAACCAGATTCGCACAGAACATATCAGCGCATGCGGCCGCACGGTACTGGCGGGCAACGCTGGCACGCGATTCCCGAGCTGATGGGAGCTTCGTGCTGGCAGTGCGCTCCACGCATATCTATTGCCGGCCTTCGTGCCCGGCGCGACGGCCGCTGCGGCGCAACGTCATGTTCTTCCGTACCCGGGAAGAAGCGGAAAAGCAAGGGTACCGGCCTTGCCTGCGCTGCCGGCCAAATGAAATTGCGGGTCCGGTGGCGCTGGTGCAACGCGCCGCCGGTCATCTGGCGGAGTCTTCCGAAGAGGGCGTGCGTCTGGGAGCCGTGGCTGCGGCACTTGGGACTACACAAGGCACACTGCGCCGCGCGTTTCTTCAAGTGACCGGACTGAAGCCGCGTGAGCTTGCCGAGGCACTGCGCATCAAACGCTTCAAGGCCATGCTCCGCGCAGGGAAGAGTATTACCGATGCGCTGTACGAAACAGGGTATGGCTCATCGAGCCGCGTCTACGAGCGCAGCAACGCACACCTTGGCATGACGCCGGCGACTTATCGAAAGGGAGGACAGGGTATGAAGATCGGATACACCATCGCGAAATCGCCACTCGGGAAAGTTCTGGTGGGAGCGACGGAGCGCGGGGTCTCGGCGGTTTATCTGGGCGACGCGGAGAACGCGATGATTGCTGAACTGCGCGAAGAATATCCGCGCGCCGAAATTGCGCCGGCCACGGATTCGTTCCAGCGCTGGGTGCGGGAAATCGTGCAGCGCATCGAAGGCAAGCAGCCTCGATTGGAACTACCGCTAGACTTGCAGGCAACTGCGTTTCAGCGGCGCGTGTGGCAGGAACTGCAGAGGATTCCGCGCGGCGGGACGCGCACGTATTCGCAAGTCGCGCGGTCTCTCGGGCAACCCAAGGCTGGGCGTGCGGTTGCGAGAGCTTGCGCGACGAACCCCGTGTCTATCGTGGTGCCGTGCCACCGCGTAATTCGCGCGGACGGCGCACTGGCCGGCTATCGCTGGGGGCTTTCCCGCAAGGAACAATTGCTGGCGCAAGAGCGCGGGGCAAGCAACTAAACTTAAGCCTTCCAAGCCAGGAAAAACAGAAGGCACCGAGACCAGCCTTAATTACAAAAATTAAAAAATCATCCCCGAGGCTTTTCCACTTTGACATTCCTTGGCCAGTCTGGCTTAAACCTCGCATCACTGATCTTCAGATTCTTCATCACGTGTGTATAGTGGGATAAGAAATAGTCGTCGGAGCCCGTCTCGAAGAATTTCTGCTGCACCGGCAACCAAGAAGCTTCGTCGATCCACATCCGAATTCGGGCGATCTGACTGCGCGCCTGGTCGGACTTCGGGGTCAATTCCAGAACGACGGTCTTGCGGTTGTCGAAGTCTTCCTCGCCGATCAACGTCAGAACGTAATTTTTCTTGAGTGTTTCGCCCTTCGTGCCGAATCCCAGCGCGAGATACTGGTCAACGAACGAGCGGTGTTTCCCGATGTTGTATTCCTCGACGCGATTGATCTTCGGCGTGAAAACGAACAGAGAATCGCCGTTTCGGAGGATGGTTCGAGGATCAGGCTTTTGAAAATCGATGCGCATCTTATCGTCGCGGCGGACCAAAATCTGACCGGTCTCGGCCGAACTGTCCTTGACGACTGCGGTGTATTTGATGTGCTCGATATCGGCTGTGAGCGTGTGAAAGTCCTGCGCGGACTTGTCCAGCATGGCCAAGACGCCATCGAGGGTCCAGTTCGAAGTCGCCTGCGCAGTGAGTGGTCGAAGCCCGCTGGCGGCACCACACAGACTCACCAAGACCAAGACGAAAAGAAGGAATGTTATACGTCTCAAACTTGGCCTCTATTCAGAGAAAATGCGGGACTCATCCAAACCTTCGGAATCCTAACATACATAAAGAGATGCGCGGATAGGCCGGGATGTTACCTGAGAACAACTTCTAACGCCGGCAAGACCACGGCTAATGCCGAATCTCCACTTGATAGGCGATGACCGTGCCTTGATCATCGCGCAGTGGCTCGATATTGGCGATGGAGAAATTCCCATTGTGCAATTCGGGCAGCGCTTCCTGCAAGGCGTTGTGCAGATCGTTCTGGAGGGCGAGCCTGGTCGGCGGAGCCAGGATGCGCGCGTCCACGCGATACTTCAGCCGGTTACCTTCTTTCGAGACCAATTGAACTTGTCCCGGTGCGACAGGAGCCCCACCCTGCGGTTTATCGTGAAACCAGTTTCGCGGAGTGAGAAGCACGAAGACCAAAATCAGAATGACAGCGAGGTCGTATTGCCACGTGCCGCGTTCGTAGGACCAGAAAAATGTCCGGGACAGGATTTGGCCAAGGCTTGCCATGTCAATCCGTAGGCACTCCGTCAACGATAACGCCGTCGCGCATGTGCACGACGCGGTCGAAATACGTGGTCGCTTCAGGATTGTGCGTGATCATGACGATGGTCTGGCCCAGATCCTTGTTCAGTTGCCGCAGCATTTGCAGCACGGTTTCCGAGTTTTTCGAATCCAAGTTGCCGGTGGGTTCGTCAGCGAGAAGAATCTTCGGCTCGTTGATGATCGCCCGTGCGATGGCCACGCGCTGCTGCTCACCTCCGGAAAGTTCCGAGGGTTTGTGATGCAGGCGTCCCGCCAGGCCGAGCATCTGCGTTACTACGTCGAAGCGGTGCGGATCGAACCCGTCACCATGAATAAACTGCGCGATGGCGATATTCCCTTTGGCCGTCAAAGTAGGGAGCAGATTGAATCGCTGAAAGACGAAGCCGATCTTGTGGCGGCGCAGTTTGGTACGCGCTGCGTCGCTCAGTTCGGTGAGGTCATTCCCGTCGACCAGCACTTTGCCGCGCGAGGCCTGGGCCAGGCCGCCAATCACGTACAGCAGCGAAGACTTGCCGCAGCCGGAAGGCCCCATCACGGCGACAGATTCGCCGGGCTGCACTTCGAAATTCACGCCACGTAATGCCGGGACTTCGACTTTTCCCGCGCGGTAGAGCTTCCACAAGTTTTCTGTTCTGAGTATCGGCTCCACGTTCTTTTTTCCCTGGAAAATCGGCCCTTCGGCAGGTGTCCGTATTGTAACTGTGATTCCCATTCGTGCCTAGCTATCCTCTCCGCTTCGCGACTCTTCCTGTTCTTGTTGTAGTTGCACTCAAATCTTCGTGTCCTAATCGTATAACAACGCTTCCACGGGATCTTTCCGGCTTGCCAGCCACGCGGGATAGCTCGCGCCGAAAAGCGCGCCTAAGAGCGCGATGGCAGCCGCGCGAAGAACCCAGCCGGAAGTAATCAAAATGGTTAAAGTTGGAAACTTCCAGATAAATCCGGCCCGCACTAGATAGCTTAATCCGATGCCAGCCCCAATGCCGAGGAGGCAGAGCACCGCGGATTCCGAGAGTAGCGCCCGGACAACGAACCAACGGTTTGCGCCAAGCGATTTCAAGACGCCGATGTCCCGGGTACGTTCAATCACCGTAGTGTACATGGTGAGAAAAATAACCAGCAGCCCGATGGTGACGGCCAGCAGGATCATGGCGTTGATGAAGGACTCCAGCCCCGGAATATTTGTCGAAGTCATCAGGGAAAAATAATCCTTGAGCGGACGGACGGTGTAATTGGGAAGGAGGTGGCGCATGTCCTCCATTACGTCTTCGGTGTGCTCGGGGCGTGTACACTTTACAAAGAAGACGCTGGCTTTGTCCCGAGCGCCCACCAATTCCTGCAAAGTAGCGCGAGAGACAAATAGCCGAGATCCCTTTCCATGCTCGACAATTCCCGCAACATGCCAATCATGATTGAAGATGCGGTAGGTCTCACCGGGCTGTAAGTTTTTAGTTTTCGCGGCAATGTCGTCCACAAGAATGTCATCCGGGCCTTCCAGGTCGTGTCCTTGGATGAATACAAATCCGCCGGAGACCGCTCGAAAGCTCTCCTGATCAATTCCGTAAACGATTTCCACGCCGGAGGTGTTGAACTGGAAGAGCACGGGGGCCACGGATTGGACGTACTTCATCTCTGCAAGCTTATCGCCGATTTTTATGGGCATCGGCGCGCTGCCAAAAGCAAAAAAGATTGACGAATTCGCGGGCAGCAGCATGATATCCGCTCCGATGCCCTCTATGCGCTTGGCCGTTTCCGTCAGAAGGCCGCTGGTCAGCCCGACGATCAGAACGACCAGTGCAACCTCCACAGCGATTCCCATGGCGCCGATAAGCGTGCGCAGCGGACGGTGCAGCAAGTTACGAAGGATTAGTTCGCCCATCATGGCTGCTTGTTCTCCGTGGGCTCTCCAACGGGCACTAATTCCATTCCCGCTGGCTGTTCAAGCTTGAATCGCTCAGCAGGGATTTCTTCGTTCACAGTGACTTTCGTGGCCTGCAAATCCAGTTTGTAGTCATCGTGTGGCCGTTCGATCCGGATCGATCGTGGGAACGAAGCCACCCCATTCGGAGGCGTGGCCGCACCGCTCGATCCGGCGGGGTTGTCCGCAGGTTGCCAATCCGCAACTCGAACATCCGAAAGCAGAAGGCCCCTCGGTCCGAAATTCTGCATGCGCGCGACTTGCAAGGTGGAACGGTCAAACCAAATCTCTCGCAGCACTTCCACTTGATAGCCGCCACGCAGAACAGTCAGGATGTAGTATCTGGCGTTCTCGTCATTGAATTCCCGGAGGGTCACCGATTCTGCCTTGTGGATTTCCGGCCAGAGCAGTGCGTCCAGCAAGTGCTGCGGCCGCAAATTCTCGATGGGCTTGCTGCTAATGCGCTCTACGGCCACCGGTCCAACGAGGAACTTCTTCTTCGACGGAATCAAAACGCGAAAGGTTTCGCCGTCACTGGCCATGTCGAAGACCGTGGTTCCGATCACAGGCGCTTGCCCGATCACCCGAATCTGCGCGGGCCGCGCCGCCAGCAAAAAGGCCTTGACCTCATGGTACTCGTCGATGACGCCGCTATACTGCGATCCCGCGGTCGGTTTCATTTCGACGGTGGCGTTCAGCGTTTTAGTGCCGCGTGCAATCAAATTGTAGACCTCCAGAAGCTCCTCACGCGTGGCATCCTTTGCGACTGGTCTTTGCGAAACTACGGTGTGGCCGGTCACCACTCTTCCGCCAGGACAACCGCAGGAAATCGCCGCCAGTGTCAGCAGTACCATGCATGTTTTCACACGTCGCATCAATGAGTTCCGTTCCCACTCGTATAAATAACGCAATCTAGCAACCACTTGGATGCCGGCCGAACGGCCGGGTCGCTGCCGGGGAGCCATTCAGTTGGGCCGCGCAATATGAATGTCAAATGGCTGAACCGCCGGGCGCACTCGACGGATGACTTCGCTGGGCCAGAGCGACTCGCTCAGCAGGGTCACCCAGCCGTCCTCCGGTTCGCAAATCGCGCAGAATGTGTAGCGATTGTACGCCTGCTGATACGCGTCCAAGCCGCGCTTTGACAGATCGCCCTCAAGTGCGGCATCGGTGGATTGCACGTCTTTGCCAGCCCTGATGCCGAAGGTTTCGCCTTCAAAGCGTTCAAAAATTTGACGCAACTGCTCTTGATTTGGTGGTTGCAGAACGACGCAACGCTCCGCCGCTTCTCGCAAGGCAATTTCGTGAAGTTTGCAAAACTCTCTTGCGCGGTCTATGTGGCTGAAAAAATCCACAACGTACGGCTCGCTTCCCGCAAGGGCAGGAAACACGGCAGACCAAATCTCGACGGCATCCTTGCCGTGCACCGGCTCTCGGTTTTCCGTTTCGACCAGCTCGAGCCCTACCGCTTTCACGTCGCCGCCGAGGTCTAACGCCTGCACATCCAGGGAAAACGGCGGCAACGCCAGCGCACCGCTTCCAGGTACAGTCGCTCCGGATGTATTCATTCTTCGGACTCCGACTGCGGAAACTTGGCGCGAAAATCCGGCGACTGCTTCCGAACGTCCAGCCAGTCGAAGAAGGCGTCCGGCGTTTCCAGCCAGATACGGAACCATCCGGCGATCTCTACCTTTTCAGCGCGTTTCTGGGCTTCCACCTTGCGGTTGCGCGCGATCATCTCCGCGCGGCGTTTGCCGAGGCGCGCCACGTTCAGAACACGCTCGACGGCCGCGTGCTCCCTGTGCGCTCGGAACTTGCGCATCAATTCATCCAGCCGCATGATGCTGACCTCAGCGTCTTCCAGCGTCTTGAAATGCAGGAGATCCTCGAACTCTTCTTCGTATTGTTCCTCGGCTTCTTCCATCTGATTGATGGTTACTTTTTGTCCCGCATCTTTCAGCACGTCCGCGATATATTCCATTCCTGTTTTACCGGCCTCGCCATGTTCGGCCAGCAGCCGGCGGCGCAGCTGGTCGATCTCTGCCGGCGTCCATTGTTGTACTTTTATTTCCCGAGCGGTCTCCAGGATTAGCGCTTTCTTCGATTTCAAATCTTCGGTCATCTAGCTTTGCCTCGGTGCAGCTTACTGTGCTTTTTCTTCGGGCTGGGAGGCGGAGCCGGGGATGACGGGGGATCCGCCGGAAGGCCTGCCATCAGCCGGCGATACTTCACCACATTCTTGTTGTGTTCCGCCAGGGTAGCGCTAAAAAAATGCCCGCCCTGCGTATTGGCCACAAAGTACAAATAATTCGTCTGTGCGGGGTGCATCGCTGCGCGCAGAGACGCTTCGCCGGGATTGCCAATTGGTCCAGGAGGCAAACCGCCGTGCTCATAGGTATTATAAGGAGAATCGAATTGCAGGTCCTTACCGGTCAGGCCGCCGTTATATTTCCCCAGCCGCTCCATCCCGTAAATCACGGTCGGGTCGCATTGCAACCTCATACCTTTGCGGAGACGGTTTTCAAACGCGCCCGCCACCAGCGGACGCTCTTCCGGCTTCGGTGTCTCCCTCTCGACGAGAGAGGCCAGAGTCACAATCCTGTTCACCAAGCGGTGGTCGCCTTCGTCTGTTGGCCCACCCGCCGTCGGCGAAACAATGCGCCTCCACTCCTCCTTGAACTTGCGAACCATTTCCGTAGTCAATTCACTGGCTGCAGGGTGGCGCGGAAGTTCGTAAGTAGCGGGGAAGAGAAAACCTTCCAGCGTCTGCGCACCTGGAGCAAAATCGCGAATCAGTGAGGGATCGCCCGCCGCATAAAGAAAATCGCCTGCGCGCATGAACTTTCCCGTCTCCAGCTCGCGGGCGATGTCGAACATCGTTTCGCCTTCGCGCACCGTGAACGGCTGCTGGAATACCTGGCCGTTCGCGATTTTCCAGAAAACATCGGTGCCGGTCATGGCGTGATCAAAGAAATATTCGCCTGCCTGAAGCGTGCGCTTCGGATGCCGCCGCGCGTAGATCTCGAAAGCTAGCTTGCTGCGCACCACGCCATTTTTTTTCAGGATGTAGCCCACGTACCGGCTCGACGTCCCGCGTGGCACATCAACGAAGACACCTTCTTGCGGGAAACCCTGGTACGGATGGGTCATTCCGTACCACATCCATAACGCCGTGCCTCCGGCACTCAGCGCGGCAAGCAGCAATAGCACGACCAAAGGTTTCAATTCAGCCTCACCGGATTATTCTCAGTTCGCTCAGGTCTTAGTGGCCGTTTGCTCCTGGCGATCCAGGTACTCCTTCAAAATAACGGCCGCGGCTACGGCGTCCACGCTCATCTTGGCCTGGACACTCTTTGATTTCTTGTTGCCGGTCAACCTTTCCTCATGGATGAACCTTCCCTGAACTTCTTCCAGTAGGCGCTCGGCCTCCCAGCTGGTGAGTCTCTCATCCACCATTTCCACCGGCACGCCAATCTGTTTCCGCATGCGTTGCGCAAAGCGCTCCGCCTCTTCGGCCATTTCGCCGCGCGTACCATCCAGGCGCAGCGGCAACCCCACGACAATCTGCTTCACGCTATGTTCGCGCACCAGTTCGCGAAGGCGCCGCATGTCCTCGTTCCGGTTGAGGCGCTCCAACGTGCTTAGCGGCTGCGCCGTGCGCGTCCCAGAGTCGGCCAAAGCAAGCCCGATCCTCGCGCGGCCATAGTCCACCGCGAGAATGAATCGCCGCTCAATGGTATTCAGTTCGCTTTTAGTCGCGGTCACACTATCAGTATACCGGGAAGGGCTAAATGCGATGCGCCCAAAGAGATGCCCGTCACGTAAATCTGTCTTACGAATGAGATGGCGAATCTACGGTTTGCGCCCGCGCGCACCACTTTGCCAGGCGTTCCAATATCCAAGCAATTTGAGCTGCTGGTCGAGTCCGGTTTCTTTGACGAGAACATCGAGCTCTGTGCGGGACAAGCGCTTGCCGAGCGGTTCGGCGCGGTCGGCGATGCCCCAAGTGGTCAGCGCGGCGAGCACGGTGTGCAATTTCAATTCGCGCATGTCGACCTTGTCCAGGGTGTCCGAAGCGGCGTGGTAATTCGGCAGGTAATTGGCCTCCTCCTGATTCGCCACTAGCGTGGGCACGCCTTCGAGGAGG
>DASQYT010000119.1:0-3367 GCA_035639075.1 Candidatus Elarobacter sp. | reverse complement strand
TTGAGCAGGAAAAGGCGTTCCGCTCCCACGCGCAAGGCTATTGGTCTCGCAATGGCGGGGTTGCGCCGGAACTTTGGAACGACTGGAAATGGCAGCTGAAAAACCGCGTCACCAAGCTGGAGCAACTGGAAGAACACCTGTCGCTAAGCGAGGAGGAGCGCGCCGGCGTTTTGCTCTCCGGCGATAAACTCGCGCTCGCGATTACGCCGCACTTTTTCAATCTGATCCCGCGGGAAAATCCAGACGATCCGATCCGGCGTCAGATGATCCCGCGGATCGAAGAAACATGGAGTTCGCCCTACGATATGGCTGACCCGTGCGGAGAAGATTCACACATGCCGGTGCCGGGGTTGGTCCATCGCTATCCGGATCGCGTCCTATTTTTGGTGACCGACCGGTGTGCTGCCTATTGTCGCTATTGCACGCGTAGCCGCGTCGTCAGTGGGGTGGGCGAACAGGAATTGCACACTGATTTCGAGGAAGCCTTCCGCTATCTGGAACAACACACCGAAGTGCGAGATGTGCTGCTATCGGGCGGTGATGCGCTCCTGTTCAATGACGGCAAACTGGAGAATTTGCTCAGTCGTTTGCGCGCGATCTCGCACATTGAATTCCTCCGCATCGGAACGCGGGTTCCGATTTTCCTCCCGCAACGAATCACGCCAGAGCTTTGCGCGATGCTGGCGAAGTATCATCCGCTCTGGATGAGCGTGCACGTCAATCACCCGCGCGAGCTGACTATTGAAGTAAAAGAAGCACTGGAGCGACTGGCGAATGCCGGCATCCCGTTAGGCAACCAAAGCGTGTTGCTGGCCGGCGTGAACGACGATCTGGAGACGATGAAGACACTCGTGCACAAACTCCTGATGTGCCGTGTCCGCCCATATTACCTTTACCAATGTGACTTGATTAACGGCTCATCGCACCTGCGCACTTCTGTCGCGAAAGGGATCGAGATCATTGAAGGCTTGCGCGGTCACACCACCGGTTACGCCGTCCCACAATATGTCATCGACGCCCCCGGCGGCGGCGGCAAAGTGCCGATCAATCCCGGCTACATCCTCTATCACGACAACGAGAAAATCGTGATTAGAAATTACGAAGGAAAAATCTTCGAGTACCCCGAGACCGGAAACGAAAACGTCCAGTTCGCACCCCAACGCGAGTATCACGACGAGTATCTCTATTCGTAATTGGAGGGCGCTGCGCTGTCGACGCATCTGTTAGCGCCAAAGGCGCGGTATTCATATCAGCCTGGGCAACGCCCCAGGGATTCGTGTGATGCCGAACCCCAGCGCTGAAAGCGCGATTCATTCTGAACCCATACCGGCTTTTGCTTGTCTTTGAGCGCACGGTTCGAATACCTTCGCATCAGATTCGCCTTTGCATGCCGCCGGTCAAATATTCCCCCGACGTTTGCGCATGCTGTCGCACCGCGGAGAATTCTGCTTGCCATAGCCGTTGACACGCATATTTCGCAAAGTAGCGACGGGGCGTCCCTTCACTGCGGGCACGCGCGGTCTCAGTGGCCATCGCTGATCTCTGTCTCGCTAGACTCTATGTGAGCGCACGCAAACTCCACTTCATCTTCCGATGGGATTACTTTCGGACTCCGCAGGACGCCCTGAATACGGCCTGTTGGTTCGCCACGTGGGCGCATTGGGAGGGCGACTTAATTCAGCATCGCGTCACCGAGTTGTTCATCGAAGCGACGGTTCATGATCACAGTCGTATTTTCCGTTCATCACCGAGTTCCATACTGCGGTAAAAACCGCCAGCCCGGTCGGCACGCTGATACCCGCGCGTGTGAAACATCTCCCTCACCCAAGATTTGACTTGGTACCAATATCAGTCGCGAACAATAATTAACGCCACGGGATCATGATCGCGAAAGATAGCCTCGGATTTACGTCTGAAGACGGGGGGGTTCGTCACCAAAAAAGAATATCTCGGATATTTGCACGGCCAAGTCGGTGAGGAAGAATTCACTTCTGTTGGCATCGTTGTTACTCGTGCCCATGTGTATCACGGCAAGCGTGATGACCCATGTTTGTGTCCGTTAGCGCTCGCCCTGAAAGATATGTTTGACTGCGAGTACTGTGAAGTGTGGCGTGATCAAATTACCATCGACGGGCAGACATGTGATACGACTAACGAGATGAAGGAGTTTATCGAGTATCTCGACAAGTACGGCTGCGTGGATACAGCGGCCCGTTTCTTCGGAAGGCGCGGCACAAGATGTCTTTCGCTTTCACATTCACCGCGATGCTCACACACTGAAACCCTCGGAGGAAAGGGAAACGCGCCTTAGCGCTCTGGAGACGTTGGAACTCGATGGTGTCGATCTCGATGAAGACACATCCGATGACATCTCAGTAGGCGACGACGAGGAGATCTGAGCATACTCAATCCCTCAACGAACTACTTCATATGTCCACTTCGCGCCGTAAGGCGCATACCACGACGAGTGTCTGTTTTCCTAATTAATCGACCACGAAGCCTTCCCGTTCGGCGGCGCGCTGTAGCTGTCGATCTTCTGTGAGAAATCGGACGGCGGGTGGTTCGAAGCCGCCGGCAATGAGTGCTGCACCAAGTTGCAAGGCGTCGGCAGCGCTAAGGATGTGCAGTTTGAGGACGCGCGCAGCTGCCCGCCGCAGCCGTTCGCTTGGCCCGACCTCGCGCCATTCGTTCGCCATCTCGTCCAGCATGCGATACGCCTCCGCTACTTGAGTTGGGGCATTGCCTTCACGGGCGCGGCGTGCGATCGCTGACACACATTCGACATAAGTTCCCCACCACGTCACTACGCCATATTGCCGAGCGATGCCACGATAGTGCGAGGCCTGGGGCGCACGGCCAAGGATCGCCACCAGTGCGGAGGTATCCCAGTAAACTACCACCGTGCCTCTCTTCGCTCCTCTAGCACGGCTTCAACCAGGCTTTTTTTGAACTTCGGCAACGGTCGTGTCCAAAAGTCCTTCGGTAACTTCCCCTTCCCGCGCTTGATCACTCCCTGCCGCTCCAGCTCGAGGAGTCGAGCTTCGTCAGCCTCTCTGCTGCCCGGCGGAAGCGGCTCCAGGCGCGCGACGGGAACATTGCGATCTAGAATCAGGATGGATTCGCCCTGGCGGACTCTCTTGATCAACTTGCTCAGGTTATTTTTGGCCTCAGTAATGCTCGCCGTCATAATCAAGCTAGAATAGCCTGATTAAACAAGCCTGACAAGCGCTATAACTCGAAGGTGGAGCATGGGTCCCAGTGTGGCACCAGCCGGAGGACAGGGCCGCTGGCCTGTCCGGCGGTCATAGACGGCCGCTACAGAAATCGCGACAAACACGCTTTGGCGTGTTTCGTGGGCCAAACTTTT
>DASQYT010000118.1:0-5511 GCA_035639075.1 Candidatus Elarobacter sp. | reverse complement strand
GGCTACTTGCCCTCCTCGCCTGGTACGAAGCGCCTAACGGATGGCTAGCTCCGCTCTGGGCCGCGTTTGCACTGGTCCTGGCGATTGTTGATCAGCGCCTCGAACTCGAGGAATTGCCCTGGCAATCGCATATTCTCGCTGCACTGACGTTGCTTCGCAGCATCGGCGTAAATCTCTACGTCACCGCCACCTGGCACGGCATCAGCGTGCGCCTCATGTCGCTGGCCATTGTCGCGGTGATTTTCTATGCGCTATCGCGCCTCATTCGCATGCCTGAAGAGTGGCGCCAGCGTGACATCCATCACATCTATTCCTGGGCGGCATCCACCATCGGCGGCCTGCTCCTCTGGTATGAATTGCAAACACAGCCCACCAGTGTCGCCGTCGCGTGGGGTGCGTTTGGCTTAGTGCTCTTTGAGTACGGCCTGTTGCGCAAGATCACGCAGTTCCGCTATCAGGCGTACGTAGGGCTAATCGCCGCCTTCACGCGGATTTTCTTTTCCAATCTCACTTCAAGCGAACCGGGCGAGTTCTGGGGACCGCGCATGTACACTATCCTCCCGCTCGTACTGATTTTCTTTTTCGTCTATGCGCAATTGCCGGAGAAAGAAGAAAATACGGGGCGCGACCGCCGGTTGCATTTTGACGTTCTTCTGGCGTATCTGGGCACCGCCACAATCGTCGCGCTTTTCTATTTTCAGTTTCCCATCGAATGGGTGGTCACTTCCTGGGCCGCCGTGGTGTTCGCCCTTCTCGGCGCCGCGCTCCTCCTGAATCGCCCAGTCCTCCTTTATCAAGGGTTGCTTCTTATTTCGTTTGTTCTCGTACGTGGCATTGTGCATAATCTGTTCGGCGCCGGCTATTTTGGTGAAGGTGACTGGCAAGGGCGCTATTTCATTCTCAGCAGTGCATCCGGAATTCTACTGGCGACCCTGTTCTTCGCTTTCCGTCTCCGCGGGCGCTTCAACGTCCCGCAGAATCTGGGTGCCTGGGTAAGACCGCTTGCGGTGATTGCAAGCCGCCCGGAGCAAATCGTGTTTTTTGTCCCCACCATCCTGGTCACCTTCATGCTCGCGCTAAAAATGCGGTCGGGAATGATCACCGTGTCGTGGGGCATTGAAGGCGTGATGATTTTCCTGCTGGCGCTCGCAGTTAAGGAGCGCAGCTTCCGGCTCACCGGTTTGGGAATCCTTCTGCTTTGCGTCGCGAAAGTGATGGCTCTCGATGTTTGGGGACTTCAGCCCCGCGATCGCTACGTCACTTTCATAATTGTTGGCGCCGCGCTTGTGCTCGTTTCCTTTCTCTACAGCAAGTATCGCGACGCCATTCGCCAATACCTATGAAGCGCTCCGTTGTGTTCGTCGTTTTCTTTCTCATCCTGGGCTTTGCGCTCGCGGGTCTCTATTGGAGCCAGCGCCGTCCCAAGTCCACTCCCGTCTCCACCAACGCTATTTTGAATATGGCCGCGGACGCCCAGCGCGATCTCTCGCGTGTTCCCATGCACTTCACGCGCCTCTCCGATGAACAGGAAATCGCCATCGGCAAGGAACTTGCCGCCCGCTACGCAACTCAATCGCGCCAGCTCACTCCTGAAGAAGAAGGCCTAGAAAAGTACGTTACGCGTGTCGGAGGGGCAGTTGCGGTGCACGCGCATCGGCATTTGCCTTACGCATTCACGGTTCTTCCCGATCGCAACATGATCAACGCTTTCTCCCTTCCGGGCGGACCGGTCTACATCGGCGAAGGCATGCTTGACCTTATGATGAGCGAAGATGAACTCGCCAACGTCCTGGCGCATGAGATCGAGCACATTGACCACTATCACTGCGTCGAGCGCGTGCAGCTGGAAGCGAGGCTGAAGAATCTCAATCTCGATATACTGGGGGCCCTGCTGCAGATCCCTATTGATTTTTGGGAGGCCGGCTACCACAAAGACGAAGAATTTGAAGCTGATCGCGAAGGCATGTTTCTAGCAGTACGTTCCGGCTACTCACCCTATGGCTCCGTCGATATGTTCGAACGCTTCGCCAAACTGTGCGACGAGTACGTCATCCGCGCGCAGAGCCCGGACCAGGAATTATCCGAACTGGCCATTCAGAGTTTGACGGGTTATTTCCGTTCACACCCGCTGCCCTCCGAGCGTCTCGCGCAAGCCCAGCGCATCATCGCCGAGCAACACTGGGAGGATCGCAAAACGCAGAAGCCCTTCCGAGTCGAGTACGAAGTACACAACGGGGAATACGCGAAGTGAGAATGCGTGAAGTAAGAACTGGAAGGGAACTCAGCGCGGGAAGAGTCTCAGTTAGCTAAAACAACCCAGGAATCTTCATGCCGGCTATTCCGGGAATGCCGCCCGCAAGGTTCTTCATCTGGTTGGCTAGCTCTTCATCGACGCGCCGCGACGCTTCATTCACGGCTGCGCGGATCAAATCCTGCAGCATCTCCTGGTCTTTACCGGCAAAAACTTCCGGCTCGATTTTCACGTCGACGATTTGCTTCTGGCCATTCATCTTCACGTTGACCATGCCGCCGCCGGCCGAAGCTTCCACGGTTACGGAATTCACTTGCCTCTGCAGGTCTTCCTGCAGTTGCCGGAATCGCGATAGCATCTGTTGGAGAGCGCTGACTTCCATCATTCCTCTTGGTTTCGTTTCACTTCGGAAATTCTGCCTCCGAAGCGCTGCAACATGGACCGCACCATCGGATCGCGCTCAAATTGCGCACGCAACCCTTCCGCGCCGGACGCACCACGCGCCGCCGACGCAGCTGCTGCAACTGACTCAAGTTTAGCACAGACACGCACCGCCCGGCCGAGCACCTTGCTCGAAATGACACGGATCTTTTCCAGCGAGTCGCGGCCTTCGATTAGTTCCGCGAACGGCCGTTTCTCCGGCGAAAAATAAAGCCGCAGCTCCGCCCCTTCCAATTCCCATCGGTTGCTCTGCTCCACCAACTCGCCGAGGAATTTCTGCTGCGCTTGAATCATCGTCTTGATCTCGGCGACATTTTCCTGCGAAATTCCAATTGCCTCCGCGGTGGCTCCATTGGTTTTTGCCGTGGTGATCGTTTCTTCCTTCTCTGCTCTTCCTTCGGCCGATGGTGGAACCGTTGTTGGCGCAACTGCGGGTGCCGTGGCTGCAGTAGCACCTCGCGCTTGCGCAAACGGAGAAGGGGATTGCATCTCCGCTTCAGCTTTACGGTGTTGAGACATCGGCGCAGCAACACTCTGCGTGGGGGTTTTTGGAGTCGGCGCAAACGCTGTCGCAACCGTTGCGCCACGCGCTGTTCCCCTGCCTGCACCGCTGCTCGGGACGCCACTCTTCAATTCCGCGAGCAACTCTTCCAGCGGCGCTAGCCGCGACGCGTTGATCAGCCGCAGTAATCCCATTTCGAGATGCACGCGCGGATCCGGTTTCCGCCGCAGATCATCATCGGTCTGCAGCAGAATCTGGAAGAATCGCGTCAGATCTTCTTCGCTGAACGCGGTTACGGCCTTCGCTAGTGCCGGACGCTGATCCGGTGTTGCAGCAATTAAATCCGAATCCGCCCCGCACGTTCGGGCAATCAGCAGGTTGCGCATGTGCCGGGTCGCCTCCCGGCAAAAGTGCTGCAGGTTGCGCCCTTCTCTCTGGAACGTGTGTACCAGCCCGAGAGCACGGTCCGCTGATCCCTCGGCGATGGCTTGGACCAGCTCTTCGAGCGCATCATCCGGAACCACGCCCAGCAATTCGCGAACCTCTTTGTCTGGAATCGTATCGCCACAATACGCGCGCGCCTGCTCGAGAAGCGAGAGGGCATCGCGCAGGCTGCCTTCCGCCATGCGCGCAATCACCGCCATCGCGCCGGGTTCGATCTTCAAATTTTCTTTTTGCGCGATCTCTTCCAGGCGTCCGGCAATCTCCGCGAATGTCAACGCACGAAAATGAAAGTGTTGCGACCTGGACCGGATGGTATCAACAAGGTCTTCCGGCTGCGTCGTCGCCATCACAAAGATCACGCGGTCCGGCGGCTCTTCGAGCGTCTTCAGCAACGCGTTTGACGCTTCCCCCGTCAGCATGTGCGCTTCGTCGAGGATCACCACTTTGCTTCTCGAAGCCGCCGGCGCGTACCTCACCATCTCACGCAGCTCGCGGATCTGGTCGATGCCGCGGTTCGAAGCCGCGTCGATCTCAATCACGTCCAGCGAAGTCCCGGCCGCAATTTCCGTACACGAATCACATTCGCCGCACGGATTCGGCGTCGGCCCTTTCACGCAATTCAGCGCTTTTGCCAGGATCCTCGCCGCCGTCGTTTTACCCACGCCCCGCGCTCCCGAAAAAATGTACGCGTGCGCCACGCGGTCATTCTTGATCGCGTTTTTCAGTGTTTCCGTTACATGCTGTTGGCCGACGAGATCGTCAAACGTTTGCGGGCGCCATTTGCGGGCTATGACCTGGTAGCTCATGGGAAAGTTTTCAGTTCTCAGTCTTCCGTGGTCAGCGCGGAAAAGGAGTTCACGTCCTTCCTCCCCCGAAAAACCGATTACTAACAGTTATTTCAGCGAGAGGAACTTCGGGCGATCTGCGGCACCCGAGGTGATCCCGGTACCGTTGCTCCCTTCCGGGCCTGGCGGGGTTCGCGGGACCTCGTTGCACAGAGCCCGAAGTTCCACGCTCCGGCGCTCGCGTGCAGTTGCCGCGAGCGCAGAGAAAAGTCTAGCACAGCGTCTCCAGCCCAGCCAGAATGCAGCGCCTCGGCTTCTTCCATTCTCTTTCTGAAGATTATTGATTCGCCGACGAGTTTCGCGCGCGGATCAGGATTTTGGCTTCGCCGCTGCTGCCGCAGGTGTGTCAGGCGGCTGCACCTCGGATGGATTCACCCAATTGACTTTGAACGGGCCCGCTCCGTGGACTTGCACGATGGTCTCACCCTTGCTCATCGCGAAATGCCTCATTTCCTTTGGCATGGTCACAAAATTCCCCACGTTCATCGTTATCATTTTTGTTTCGTCGAAAGTCTCGCCCATGCCCGCCAGAAATGTTCCCTTTAGCACGGTCACATTTTCATCGGTTGGATGCCAGTGCGCGGGGATCTTGGTTCCATCGGCACAGCGGAGGCGCACTACGAATGGCGTTCCCTCGGCGCTGGGGTCGCCGGCAACCGTGGCAAGATCGCAGCCCTTTATGATCGGCGTCCACTTCAAATCGCCGAAGTGCATAATCTTGGGCGGCGCCGGGCTATCTTTTTTCTCTTGGCCATAAACCATCGGCGCAAGCGCGGCGCCGATCAGCGCAACGCAGAGACTTCCTATCAGAATTTTTTTCATCCGACTCTCCTCCGTTAAAAAGTTAGGGTCCCGAACTGGCCAAAAGATACTCCTCCCATTCGCCTTCGGCAACTCAAGTCCAACTCGCAGTCGCGCACTGGGCACTCTCCTTGTCGGTACCGCGTCCGTCCCCTCGAAGCATCGGCAAAGTCGTGAACGCTCGACAAAAATAGAATGCGCCGCGAAGGGACATTCCAACATGTCCC
>DASQYT010000117.1:0-6221 GCA_035639075.1 Candidatus Elarobacter sp. | reverse complement strand
ACTTCATCCACCATGTGTACAGGCGTAGCAGGATTCAGGACCACCGCCGGCTTGCATCCATGCGACTCGATAAGCTGCAGCGTGCGATAAAGGTGTACGCACGCTTCCTGGTGCACGGAGATCCAGCTCGCCCCCGCCGCTGCGAAAGCAGGAATGAATTCATCGGGATTCTCGATCATTAGATGGCAATCGAGGGTAGCGTTGGGAAGGGCCTTCCTTAGCGAAGCCACGACCAGCGGCCCGATCGTGATATTTGGCACAAAGTGCCCGTCCATCACATCGCAATGGAGCACGGTGCCGCCGCCGTCCAGCGCCGCTTTCGCCTCTTCGGCCAGCCGCGCGAAGTTTGCAGAAAGTATCGATGGTGCCAGTTCGATGGTCATGGGCCCTGGGCCGCTCCTTCCCACCTCAGAGAAAAGAGATTATACGCGGAAGTTCTTCGTGCTGCTGAAAAGTGACATCCGAACGAAATTTCGCACTTCACCACGGAATCGTGCAGCGTTTCGTGCTGCTCTCCCGTGCCAGCTCGATAATTCGCATGACATCCAACGCATATTCGGGAGTCACCGCTGGCACGACGCGCCCCAGAATGGCGTCTCGAACGTTCGCGTAGTAATCGCGATAATCGCAAGTGGCCGAGGGAATGCGCCGCTGTACGAACGCACCTCCTTCGGGAATCGTGAGAACGCCCCAATTTTCTTCGGGCTCATATCCCCAGGGCTTGTCCGCCGGAATGTACCCTTGGCGAAGATTCATTTCTTGCGGGTCGAAAGGCTGCTTCACAAAGCTGCCCAGCGTGCCGAGCACCACAAACCGCGGGCGCGGCGCGGCGGCGAGGATGCTGGAGCGAAGAACCGCACGCATACTGTTCGGATAGTGCAGCGTAATATCAAAAGCATCGTCGGCGACGGCGTTTTCTCGTTCGATTCGAACGTCGGCCGTCACGGCTTCCGGCAAACCGAAAAGAACGAAAGCGTGGTCGATCAGGTGCGGCGCGATGTCGAATAGGATTCCGCTGCCCGGACGAGCGGTCTCTCGCCAGGCTCCGGGCTTGAGCTGCGGACGAAAACGGTCGTATGTCGTTTCGAGCCTTACGATACGCCCCAGCGTGCGAGCCTCTACAAGCTGGCGGATAGCTTGGAAATCACCGTCATAGCGTCGGTTCTGATATACGCTCAGAAAGCGGCCTGTTTCTTTGGCAAGCTCCACGAGCTGTTTGGCTTCTTCAAGAGTTGTCGTGAACGGTTTATCGACAATCACATCGCGGCCCGCCTCAAGACATTGCCGTGCGAATGGGTAGTGCGTCTCGTTCGGAGTGGCAATCACCACGAGGCGAATCTGCGTAATCGAGAGCAGTTCGTCCAGGCTCCGCGCAATTCGAACGTCGGGATATTTCTCCGCCGCTTCGGCTCCGTTGCGTTGCACAATTGCGGCAAGGTGCAAACCTGGCACCGCGCGAATCACCGGCGCATGAAACGATCGGCCAGCAAGACCAAATCCTATGAGTCCGACTTCAATCATGGGTATTCATCTTTCCAGAAAAGTGGACGCTAAAGAGTATCGAACTTTCAAATTTCAAGCAGAGGGATTATCCGGAAACGCCAAGTTGCTTGAAAGGGCGGTGTCCTTCAGAATGACGGATCACTTATGGGCGAACAAAATCCAGCCATCACAGAGGCGCAAGGACACCGCAATCTGCTCATCCTGCTCTTCGCAGGATTTGTTCTGAGTGGAATTGCAACCACGATCGTCGGCCCGATGCTGCCCATCTTTATTCGCAGATGGTCTCTCGATGACGGCCAAGCCGGCCTCTTTTCCTCGATTCAGTTTTTGGCCGCATTGGGGGGCACTCTGGCATCAAGCGCGATCGCCGCGTCGTGGGGATACCGTCCGGCTTTGGTCATGGGGTATGCGCTCATGGGCGGAGGTCTTGCGTCTCTGAATGCAGACACACACGCAGTCGCTCTGACCGCGACCGCGGCTTTCGGTTTGGGCTATGGGTTAATCACTCCAGGAACGAATCTCTTCGTCGCGGAATTGGGCGGAGCTAAGAGTGCCTCGCTCTTGAACCAACTCAATTTTGCGTGGGGCGCGGGAGCAATGATCTGTTCTCCATTGATTGCCCTTGCACTAAGACGTAATGGCCTGGGTATCCTGCTCTCGGGAACGGCAGTCTTCGGCGGAGTTCTCGTCATGGGCCTGTTGTTTGTTTCCTTCGGCGTGCAAAAACACGGGAACGATGTGAACACGGCTGGCGTTGCGTCCGCCGCGATTGGACTTGGAGTCACCATCGCGCTGGCCGCCATGTTTTTCATTTATGTAGCGATGGAAAACGGCATCGGAATCTGGTCCGCGGAATATGCCAAGCGGCTGGCGAACGGCATTACGGGCATGACCACGCTGGCGCCAATGTTTTTCTATGCCGGCCTCACGTCCGGCCGTGCAGCTGCGCCTCTGTTTCTCCGCCACCTACACGAAAAAAAAATAGTGTTGGGCGCTCTGAGTCTGGCCGCAACAGCTACGGCATTGTTGATCGCATCCAGATCGCTCCCGGTTGCTACCGTAGCAGTTTTTCTGGCAGGCCTGGGATGCGCGAGCGTCTATCCCATTTTCATTGCTTGGCTCTCGCGATGGTATGGGCCAGCCGCGAAAAAAATTGGAGGCATCCTCTTTGCGCTCGCTTCTCTCGGAGGATCGGCAGGCCCTGGCTTGATCGGCGCCGTCTCCAAATACTCCGGAAGCTTGCGCGTAGGATTGCTCGTGCCCCTGGCAGGCGCGATTATCCTGATTGGCCTCGTGCTGCTGCTGCGCCGGCGGACGGCAGCCTGAGGTATTCTTAGCCCGTGCAGAATGCCGCATCCTCACAACGTTCCCCCACGAACGGGCTGCTCTTGGGGCTGGTGATCACGCTGGCCGCGGTAGTGGCCTACGCTTCCTACATCACCGTTCAGCTCGCCGGCCTGCGCAAACTTCAGAGCGAAATGGTGGACCGCAACCGGAAAGACTCGCTGCAACTCCTGCGCGTCCAGAACGATCTCAATTCCATCGCATTGGCCATGCGTGACATGCTGGACGCCACCGAGCCCTATCCTCTGACCGCGTGGACCGCTCAATTCGACCGCATTCACCAGGACTTGGACGCCGGCTTGAAACTGGAAGAAAGCCTCGCGGGGGCGAACCGCACGCCGGATCAGCGGCGCTATCTCTCTCAATCAGTTGCGCAGTTCTGGGACGCTGTAAATCGAATGTTTGCGCTCGCGCAGGGCGGAAAAGATGCGGAAGCGCGTGAGCAAATTCGTTTGTCGCTGCAAGCTCGCCAGCAAGCTCTCAGCACCGCTGTTTCGCGTCTGCTCGTGGAAAACAACGAAGGCGAGGAGCAAGCCGCCGCGCGCATCGCTCAGATTTATGATGGCGTGCAGCGCCAGCTCTATACATTTCTTGGGGCGACGCTCATTGCGATCGTTCTGACGAGCTTATATCTCATCCGCAGCAACCGCCAGATTTTTGCGCGGCTCGCCGAACTCTCCGAGCAGCGCAGCGATCTCGCGCAGAAACTGATTTCCACTCAGGAATCCACTCTTCGGCATATTTCCCGCGAGCTCCACGATGAGTTCGGCCAGGTTCTGACCGCGATCGGTTCGATGCTGGGCCGCGCAGGAAAGCACGCCCCGGAAGGCTCGCCTCTACGTGAAGATTTGAAAGAAGTGCAGGAAATCGCGCAATCGACGCTAAACAATATCCGGACACTCTCCCAAGCCCTCCACCCCGTGCTACTCGAAGAAGTCGGTTTGGAAAGCACGCTCGATTGGTATATTCCCACGGCAGGTCGGCAAACTGGCCTCGCCCTTCATTACGAGAAAACCGGACAGCCGTTTCCAGTGGAGACGAGTGCCGGCGTGCACATCTATCGCGTCCTGCAGGAAGCGCTCAACAATGTAAGCCGTCATTCCGGGACCAGCGATGCCTGGGTCAGGCTGCGATTCTCGCCGGATGCACTGGAGCTCGAAGTGGAAGATCACGGCAAGGGCTTCGCGCGAGAAAAATCGCAACGGGGGATCGGCTTGGTCGCCATGCGCGAACGCGCCGAATTAATCGGAGGCACGCTGGTGATCTCGCCGCATCCGCAAGGCGGTACAAAAGTTTGCCTCCAGATTCCTCGAGTCAAAGTGGATGCCAATGGCGCCTAAGATAACCGTTCTGCTCGCGGACGATCACGCGCTGGTCCGCCGCGGATTTCGCCGCATGCTGGAAGACGACCGTGGAATTTCGGTTGTCGGTGAAGCTAGCGACGGCAAAGAAGCTGTCCGGTTGGCTTGCGAATTGCGTCCCAAAGTCACAGTGATGGATTGTGCGATGCCCGAGCTGAGCGGCATCGAGGCAACACGAAGAATCCTCGAGAAATTTCCCGAAGCTGGCATCCTAATGCTCAGCATGCACTCCGAAGAAACGCTGGTAAGCCAGGCGCTCGAAGCGGGCGCGCGCGGCTACGTTTTGAAAAATGCCATTGACCTCGATCTGGTCAGCGCCGTGAAAAGCATTGCGGCTGGAATGACCGTGCTCGACCCACAAGTCTCCCGCCCAGACGCTCTCAAAGGCGAGCGCGGCGGCGGCTTGACCCCACGCGAACTGGAAATCCTGCAACACATCGTAGCTGGCAAGTCGAACAAGGAAATCGCTGCTGACTTAAATCTCAGTGTGAATACCGTCGCGGTTCACCGCGCCAATATCATGGACACGCTGGGAATTCACAAGACGGCTGAGCTGGTGGTCTACGCGATTCGGAACGGTCTGGTGAACTTGTCGTGAACCGGCGCGATTTTCTTTTCTCAACCTTCAGCGCAGGACTCACTACCGCAGCCGCCCCAGCCTGGGCATTTGCGAATTCAGCTTCTTCCCCTGGATTTCGTCTGACTGACGTTACCAACGCCGCCGGAATCCAGGTTCATCACAATAGCGGCGCCTATGGTGGCAAGTTGCTACCCGAAACGCTGGGCTCCGGCTGCGCGTTCCTCGACTACGACAGCGACGGCTGGCAAGACATTCTTCTGATCAATGGAATGGACTGGCCCGGTCACAAGCGCCAGCGTTCTACTCTTCGCCTCTACCGCAACAATCGCAACGGCACATTCACGGACGTAACGCGCGGCGCAGGACTCGACATCGAGCTTTACGGAATGGGCGTGGCCGTCGGCGATTACAACAACGACGGTTTCCCCGACATTCTCGTCACCTGCGTCGGCCAGAGCCATCTTTTTCGCAACACCGGCAAGGGAACGTTCGTGGACGCCACGCGTTCCAGCGGCCTCCTCGGACATCATGGCTTCAGCACTTCCGCTCTGTGGTTTGACTACGACCGCGACGGCTTGCTTGACCTATTCGTCTGCAATTATGTTCGCTGGTCACCCGAGCACGATGTCTTTTGCAGCCTCGACGGCTCGCACAAATCCTATTGCACGCCCGAAGCGTATCGTGGCGACACCTGTTGGCTCTTCCATAATCGCGGCAACGGGACTTTTAAAGACGTCACCGCCACCAGCGGCATCTTTGACAGCAGCTCAAAATCTCTCGGCGTGGCAATGTTTGACTACGACCAGGACGGCTGGCCCGATCTGCTCGTCGCCAACGACACGCAGCCCAACAAGTTGTACCGCAATCTGCGCAACGGCAAATTCAAGGACGTTGCCGTCGAGGCTGGCCTAGCCTTCAGCACCGAGGGAAAAGCCCGCGCCGGCATGGGCGTCGATACAGGAGACTTCGATGGTTCCGCCAGGCCAGGCATCGCCATTACCAATTTCGACAACGAAATGATTGGTCTCTATCGCGCCACGTCGCCGGGGATTTTCGACGACGTTTCCATTCCCTCCGGCCTTGGCGCAGCATCCAGGAACACTCTCGGATTTGGCTGCGTGTTCCTCGATGTCGATCTCGACGGCGCTCTCGACCTCGCCGTCGCCAACGGCCATATTGACGAAACTGTTCGAAACATCCGCGGCAACGTCGGCTACGCGCAACCACCCCAACTCTTTCTGAATTCAGGTACCGGAAAATTCCGCGACGTCGCCGGCCAGGTTGGCGGCGGCTTCGAATCTCCAAAAGTTGGCCGCGGCCTCGCCTACGGCGATTTCGACCGCGACGGCGACCTCGACATCCTCTTGACAACTAACAACGGCCCGGCGTATTTGTACCGGAACGACCAAGAGGCGCACTCCCGCAGCATTCGA